>JAABPS010000384.1 GCA_011391835.1 Desulfobacteraceae bacterium | reverse complement strand
ATGGATATGCATCTCAAAAAAAAGCCATACCTGTCTGCCGGCATTTTCAACGCATTTGACGTGACTGGAATAAAACCAGGGGAAAAATATACCTACGATATTTTTGATCCTGCAACCCTGGGGCAGGAGCCCATCAGCATAAACCTCATTAAAAAAGAAGATATTCAGATACTGGGAAAAATATATAAGGCATCAAAAGTTTCAATGGATTTTAAAGGCGCCAAACAGGTTGCCTGGATCGATGAACATGGCGAAGTCCTTAAACAGGAAGGAATGCTGGGAATAACCTTAATAAAAACAACCCCTCAGGAGGCCCGCTCAAACCTGGAAATTCAGGCAAGTGACGACCTTGTAAAAATTGCGTCAATTCCTGCCAATGTCCTGTTAAATCAACCCGACATGCTCTCTCAAATGGACGTTGCCATCAGCGGCATTGATGTAAATAGTACGCAGATAAATGGCGAGCGGCAAATTCTGAATGGAAATATCCTTACGATCCGGAAAGAATCTCTCCACGGCCTGCCGTTATCCATTCATGCAAATAGTTTCAGCGAGGATGAAGTAAACTTCCTGAAACCAACTCCGTTTATCCAGTCTGATCATGAAAAAATTCAAGCCATGGCAAACAGCATTGCATCAGACACGGATATCCCGTTGGAAAAAGCAAAAAAGCTTCTTTTCTGGATTCACAAAAATATCGAAAAAAAACCGGTTGTATCTCTGCCCGACGCCCTTTCCACGCTCGAAAACCGCATGGGGGATTGTAATGAACACGCTGTCCTGCTGGCGGCATTTTCGCGGGCGCAAGGTATCCCTGCCAGAGTCGAAACAGGGCTGGTGTATCTCAATGGTCGCTTTTACTATCACGCCTGGAACCTTCTTTATATAGGCAGATGGATCACAGCAGATGCACTCTTTGGCCAGATACCGGCAGATGTTTCCCATATCCGGCTTTCACGCGGAGAACTCGAAGAGCAGTTGAACCTGATGAGCATGATCGGTAACATCCAACTGGAAATTCAGAGCTACTCAAAATGATAGAACTTAAAGAACTCACTAAAAAATACGCAAATCACACGGCAGTCAATAATCTGAACCTGACCATTGATAAAGGCGAAATTTACGGATTCATCGGGCCCAATGGCGCTGGAAAGACAACCACCATCAAGATGATGGGCGGTCTGCTTGAACCGACGGCCGGAAGTGTCTTCATCTCCGGCATCAGCATGCGTGAACATCCTGAAAAAGCCAAACAGAAGATCGGATTTATTCCAGACAGGCCCTATCTGTATGAAAAATTAACGGGCATGGAATTTCTCAGATTTACTGCTGATCTGTATCATGTTGAGCCGGGTGCAAGTATAAAAAAGGCTGAAGAAATACTGAGCATGTTCTCCCTGACGGACTGGTCTGATGAACTGATCGAATCCTATTCCCACGGTATGAAACAGCGTCTGATCATGTCCGCAGCCCTTCTGCATGACCCTGAAGTCATCATCGTGGATGAACCCATGGTAGGTCTTGATCCGGCTGGAATCAAGATGGTAAAAGAACTTTTCAAGGAACTGGCAAAAAAAGGGGTAACCATTTTTATGTCCACCCACACCTTGAAAATAGCAGAAGACATGTGCCACCATATCGGCATTATCCATAAGGGCTCCCTCATCGCCAAAGGAACTCCGGACGATTTAAAACGGGAAGCGCAGGTAAGCGGCGCGGATCTTGAACAGGTGTTTATCCATCTCACAGAGACCAACAGCCAATGAAAGATATCCTCACACTATTAACGCCCAGAATCCGATCCATGATCAATAGCGGTATGTCAACAGATGGCAAAAAAGGATTGTACAAACTCATACTATTCGGAACCATTGGAATAGGCTTCTGGTGCGGAGTCTTTGCCCTTTCGTTCAGAGTGCTTCTTTATTTGAAAGGAGTCGAAGAAATTGGCGATCTCCTGGCCTTCAAACTCCTTTCCATGATTATTCTCACCTCTTTTTCGCTGCTCATTTTCAGCAGTATTTTAACTTCCCTTTCAACTCTTTATCTGTCTAAGGATCTGGTGTTAATACATTCCATGCCGGTTTCCAGGAATAAAATTCTCATTGCGCGATGGATTGACAGCACCATCGACAGTGCCTGGATGGTGATTGTTTATACGCTTCCCGTTTTTATTTCATACGGCATCATTTTCCATTCAGGCCCCTTTTACTACATCGACGTTGTGCTGGCCATTGTTTCATTGTCGTTGATTGCCTCCGGCATCAGCACCATTCTGGTGATGATTGCTGTCGTTGCTATCCCTGCCAGCCGGATAAAAAGCCTGTTTATCCTGTTCGGCCTCCTGCTTTTTATGGTGCTGTATATCTCCTTTCGTCTGTTGAAACCTGAACGTCTGGTGGACCCTGAAATTTTTGGATCGGTTCTGGTTTACATATCTGCTCTGCAAACCCCCGCTTCACCCCTCTTGCCAAGCACCTGGGCCTTTGACAGTATTCAATCCATCCTTTCCGGCTCTCTTTCCGAAGGATTGTTTCATCTGTCCCTGTCCTGGAGTTTTTCAATCGTCATCATATTCATCATGGTCGCTGTTTCCGATACGTTGTATTTCAAAGGATTCTCAAACACTCAGACTGCCGCTGTCCGCTTATTTAAAAACCGCGTATCTGAAAAAAGCCTATTTGATTTTCTTCCCATGCCATTAAAAGCGCTCGCCCTAAAAGAAATGAAAACTTTTTTCCGTGACCAGACACAGTGGTCGCAGCTCTTTCTTATCGGGGCTCTGATCTTTATCTATATGTATAACTTCAGCGTACTTCCTATAGAAAAATCCCCCATCAAAACTGTTTATCTTCAGAACCTTCTCTCGTTTTTAAACATGGGCCTTGCTCTTTTTGTATTAACCGCCATTACGGCCCGTTTTGCCTACCCCGCAGTAAGCACAGAGAGTCAGGCATTTTGGATTTTAAAATCATCCCCCATACGGCTTAAAAGCTTTCTCTGGATAAAATTTTTTATCTATTACTTCCCATTGCTTATTCTCACGGAAGTCCTCATTGTTGTGACGAATATCCTGCTTCATGTGACGCCCTTTATGATGATGCTTTCAACCATCACCGTCTTTTTTCTGGTCCCGGGCATCGTGTCAATGGGGATTGGTTTTGGCGCAGCCTATCCGGACTTTAAAGCGGAAAACCCGGCTAAGACAGTAACCAGTTTTGGCGGCTTTCTCTTTATGACGCTCTGCGCTGCATATATTGTGCTGATCATCATTCTTCAGGCTGGACCGGTGTATAATCTGTTCATGTCAGGC
>JAABPS010000383.1 GCA_011391835.1 Desulfobacteraceae bacterium | reverse complement strand
GACGTGGATCTGGATGGAATTGATCTCGATCGCTATATGCCGACCAGGGAAAAGAAAGAGCCAAAAGGAGAAAAAGAAGAAAAGGCCGAACCTCAGACAGTAAAAAAGGAAAAAATAAACTACGCGCCGCTCCGCAAGCTTGAGCTGGACGGTAAAGCAAAAATAGGCCATCTCAAGGTCAGTAATGTTAAAATGAAAAATATAGACATTAACGTTTCCGGCAGAAATGGCATCTTTAAAATACACCCTGCCACGCTGGCCATGTATGATGGCAATATGGCTGTGACCAGCACCCTAAACGTAGAGAAGGATGTGCCGAAAACAGACATTCAACTCAAAGCCGATTCCATACAGATTGCCCCGTTAATTTATGACCTCTTACAGAAAAAATACATTGAAGGAACAACCCATGCCAACCTGTCCCTTGACATGCAAGGAGACGACCCTCAGCTAATCAAGAAAACCCTCAATGGCAATGGCGAGCTTCTGTTCAAGGATGGCGCTATCATCGGCATTGACCTTATTGGAATGCTCAGCAACATTGAATCTGCATTTAACCTCTCGCTGGCAGATGAGAAGCAGCCAAAAACAGAATTCACGGAATTCCGGGCGCCATTTACGATAACAAACGGCATCCTGAACACTTCTGACACCATTTTAAAATCCCCTGTGCTTCAGGCCATAACATCAGGCAAAGCGGACATTCCCAAGGAGACACTCGATTTCAGGGTAGAACCCAGATTTGTGGCGACACATACTAAAAAGGCGGAATCTGCTGGAAAGGAAGATGAGAAAAAAATAACAGAAATTGAAGTGCCTGTGCTTATTACAGGAACATTCTCCAATCCCAAATTCCGCCCGGATCTTATGAAAATCCTTGGAAAAACCGTTGAAGATAAACTGTTTGAATCAAAAGAATTTAAAAAGATTTTTAAAAAAGATGAATTAAAACCATTGGAAAATACGACAAAAGATTTAATCAGGGGAATTCTAAAAGAAAAATAAGGATCCGCAGGCTGGCAAATCAGTTGCTTCAATTATAAACAGAGTTTATCTGCCTCGCCTATGGTAATAAAATAGCTATGGAGCGCGATGGCAATCAGCGCGATAAAGATCAACGCAGGGATTATCCAGTTAAAAAGAAATGTCCAGCTATCTTCATAAAAATCCAAATACTTATCGGAATCGTTATCGATTTTCATAACTGAATCACCTCCCATGTCATTGCCTCTGTGGGGTGGCAAAAGCTGCCACCCCTCTGGAGGAAAAAAGATGGAAAAAAACGTGTTCAGCCACGCTTTCACATATATTATCGGCAAAGTTCCAACTCCACTTTATTAAATTTTTTTGACAACCTGTTATCGTTATCTGCTGCATTTATTTTAATAAATCAGCGCTTAATTTTTATTTACATTTCATACAGTTAAGATATAGTCATTTTTTACGGTATAAATCTATATCTTTAATGTTTCGGAGATTTTATATGAAGCTTGGAATTATCGGACTGCCGCAGTCAGGAAAATCAACCATTTTTGAAGCATTGACACATCATTCTGAACCAGCCATCCATAAGGGTGAAAGCCGGTTAGGGGTGGTGAACGTTCCTGACATGCGCCTGGACATTTTAAATGATATGTATGAACCCCAGAAACAAATATTTGCCCAAATAAGCTACTTACTCCCCGGCACGCAGGGTCAAAAAAAGGATTCCGGCCAGAGTGCGTTAAACCAGATAAGGGAGTGCGACGCATTCATCCATGTGATTCGAAATTTCAAAACCTACGGCGGACAGAAGCCAAATCCTTATCAGGATTTTATCAAGCTTAATCAAGAGCTGATCCTTACCGATCTGGGTGTTGTCGAATCCAGGCTGGAACGGCTTCATCTGGAAAAGAAACAGGGCCGAGCAATTGATGAAAAGGAGATCTCTTTGCTGACAGAATGCCTGAAGCATCTTGAAGATGAAATCTCTTTAAGAAAATTTCCACAGCTCGCGTCCGCGGACGTTCTGAAAGGATATGCCTTTGTCTCTGGCAGGCCGATGCTTGTTCTGTTTAACAATGAAGATGACGATATCAGCATACCGGATATCAAGGGTGTGAGTTCAAGTGAAAACTGTATCGCGGTAAGGGGAAGGCTGGAGCAGGAAATCATTCAGATACCTGATGAAGAAAAGGAGGATTTTCTTGCTGAGTTTCATATTGCAGAATCCGCCCTGGATCGGGTTATCAGAAGGTCATATGAACTGCTTGGGCTTATCTCATTTTTTACCGTGGGCGAGGATGAAGTCAGGGCATGGACAGTTAAAAAAGATACGACAGCCCAGGACGCAGCGGGCGTCATCCATACGGATTTTAAAAAGGGATTTATCCGCGCGGAAGTCGTTTCCTTTGAGGATCTCACCAGCGCGGGCTCCCATCAGGAAGCAAAAAAAAGAGGAACCGTCAGGCTGGAAGGAAAAACATACCTTGTTCAGGATGGAGACATTATTGAATTTAGATTTAATGTTTAAGCGGCTGCATGGCTGACGCCGCAAATGTTTCAATATGACTTTATATGGAAAAAACATATACCATCATATTTTCAGGAAAGACAGTTCAGGGAAAAAGCGCTGAAACTGTAAAAAACAAACTTTTAGCTGTTTATGATAATGATAAAGAAAAAATCGAAATTCTTTTTTCAGGCAACCCTGTTGTCATCAAAAGGAATGTAGATAACCAAACAGCTCTTGAATATAAAAATATTTTTGAACAATTCGGCGCGGTATTGGATATAGTACCGGCTGCGGAAAATAAGAAAGCGCCGATTCAACCATCAGCTCCGCCTTTAACTGTCAGCCATCAGGCCCATACCCAAACGATAACCTGCCCCTCCTGCGATTTCGTACAGCCGCCGACAAATGAGTGCGTAAAATGCGGAATTATTATTCAAAAATTCCATAAAAAAACCAGCGCCATAATCAGGCAAAATACTCTCTCGCAAAATCAGCAGAACAAAACAACATCTTCCGCACGTCTTAAAAACCCTAAGGGGAAAATACAAAATTTCAGAACTCTGTTCAGAAAACTCCGAATTGCAATCCTGCTGATTATTCTTATGATTGTAGGACTTAATGAGTATTTCTCCAACAAACATATTTCATCCTGGAAAAAAACACTCACCGTTGTCATCTATCCCATCAACGGGGATAACAGTGACGAATCAGTCCGGTATATTGAATCCCTTGAACAACAGATTTTTCAGCCCATTGAATATTTCATGCAGGAAGAAGCAAAGCTGTGTAACCTGAAACTTCAAAAACCTGTGACTATAGAAG
>JAABPS010000043.1 GCA_011391835.1 Desulfobacteraceae bacterium | reverse complement strand
GAACCGAACGAAGCAATGATGAGGAGCTCCTGTTTAAGGGAAATTCTTCCATTTATGATTATCATGGAAAAGCGCTTAAAACAGCGGGTCCTTCGGATGATGAAATTTTGATAGCAGAAATAATTCCTGCTTTAACACGAGACAAATCCTTTAATGAATTGAATGACGTACTCAAAGACCGCCGGCCAAAATACTATAAACCGCTGGTATAAAACAAGGAGGTTCTCATGTCGTATTTTGATTTTATGCTCAATGATAATGCCCGTGCAGTAGCGGATGAAGCCCGGGAAATGGTAAAAAATGAAATTGATCCTGAATACATCAAAGCAATGGATCGCGATGAAGTTAAATTTCCCAAAAAGATTTATGAAACATACGCAAAACACAATCTGCTTGGCGTTCGCTTCCCCAAAAAATACGGCGGACGTGGACTGAACTGGGTATCCAGTATTGCGGCACAGGCTGAAATAGGATGTCTTGGAACCTCCTGCGGATGTGCCTTTGTCATGCCCGACATTGTGGGCGAAGCGTTATTTCATTTTGGAACAGAAGAGCAGAAACAAAAATTCTTAAAGCCCATGCTTCAAGGCAAACTCGTCAGCGCGGAGGCCTTAACAGAACCGCGGGGGGGTTCTGATTTTTTTGGCGCCACCAGTAAAGCCGAAGATAAGGGTGATCATTTTCTGGTAAACGGCCAGAAGCGTTTTGTTGTTGGCGCCGAGGGCGCGGATTTTTTTCTGGTATATGTGAGAACCAACTTTGAACCGGACTCGGATCCATACCAGCGCATCAGTACGCTGATCATTGAACGCTCGCCGGGTGTTGAAGTCAGCTACCTGTATGGCCTGATGGGAACCCGCGGCGGCGGAACAGGAAGGCTTACCTTCCGGGATGTTCAGGTTCCCAAGGAAAATCTTGTCGGCCCCCTGCATGGCGGCGCTCTGGTGTTTCACCGCATGATGGTTCCAGAACGGCTTTGCAGTGCAGCGCCAGTCATTGGCGGCATGCGGTCTGTTCTTGAAATCGCAGCGAGGTACTCGGACAAACGCGTTGCCTTTGGCCAAACCATACGCAAATTTCAGGCAGTAAATTCCATGCTGGCTCAGGGGGTTACCCTTCTGGATGCCAGCGCTGCCATGGTGTTCCAGGCCGCTCTGGCCGCAGACGCGGATCACCCCAAGTTGCGTCGCATCGTCAGTGAAACCAAAAAGTTTGTCACCGACGCCAACTGGGAAGTCGCCAACATTGCCATGCAGATCATGGGTGGTATTGGCTACACCGACGTCTATCCCATTGAACGCGCGGTTCGTGACGCCCGCCTTTGCCAGATCTGGACAGGCACCAATCAGATCATGGATCAGCTCATTCAGCATGAATATTATAAAGAAGTTCTCGGTGACACAAATAAATATCGAGACATAGAAAAGGATGCCATGAGTGCTGATATGAAACATGAAAAGATTTTTGATGATGAAGAAATGTGGAAAGCACATGAGGAAACACCAAAAAAATAGTGGATTAAAAGAACCCTTAAAGATATTTTGTCCAAGGTGCGGATCAACTATGTCTGAAAATCAAGGCTCACTGGTCTGTGAAAAAACCGGGATGGAGTTGTCCCCCCTTATTTCTTCGCATATAAAGAAATACTTTATTAAAAAGGAACCCGTTCCCTATGAAGCAGTACTCAAACCACCCAAGGAGGCAACCTGGTTTTGTCCAGGATGCGGCGTAAAAATGAATTTTTCAAAAGGGGCGGTTATTTGTCCCACATGTGGACAGTCCTTGAATCAATTTATCCGCCCGCTGACTGAACTGTATTTTCATCTGCCTTTCAAAAATATTGATTGATTCTAAATGACCCAACTTGAATTTAAAGAAATACAATTCAACCCTGCAACGCCTGGAATTGGGCAGCAAACTACTTTTAAACGCGCTTGAAAAAACACATAAAGCAGAATATAAATCGTTTCAGTTAGATGTATCCGGCGACAATTGCGCCAAATCCTTTTACCAGCATCACGGGATGAAGGTTCTAACGGAAAGCCGTATAATTCCACTCGAACAAAAGAGAGCGCATAGTCACTATCGCATGAAAAAAAATTCTTTAAAAAAAATGATTCAGTCCAAATGCAATAAGCTCAGATATCTAATCTGCTTCTTTATTATTTTTTCATGCCTTGCCTCTGTCTTTGCTTATGCTGAAGACAAAGCAATCAACCATTTCTATTTCGTCCAGATAACAGACACCCATTTGGGTGATAAAAATCATCTGAAAAAAGCGAAAAAAGCAGTTAAGCAGATTAACAGGCTTCCTATGGACATCCAGTTTGTTGTGCACACCGGCGATATCACCATGGATAAACTCGAAGACAAGAAGATAATCCGCGACAGCCTGAAAGTGCTAAATAAGCTCAACGCACCTGTTCACTATGTGCCCGGAAATAATGATATTATCCCGGCAAGACTCGAATCAACGACCCGGGCATACATTGATAACTTTGGCCCGCTGATTTCCATGGCCGAGTATCAAGGCGTTGTATGTATTTTTGTTTACACAGAGCCATTGCGAAAATCATTTTCAATAAACGGCTACGATCCTCTGGAGCAGACTGAAAAATTGCTCAAAGAATCAAACGGAAAACCTGTGATTCTGTTTCACCATGCCCCCTGTGTCAGCGATTTCTATAAAAACACCTTCCATGAAAAATGGGATGAAAAGAATAAGGAAAAATGGACAAAGCTCATCAACAGCTATAATGTAAAAGCCGTTATCGCGGGGCACTTTCACAGAGACGAGTATCACTGGCTCGGTAACGTCCCATTATATGTGGCGCCGCCCATGTCCGGATATTTTGACAGGCAGCCGGCCTACAGAATCTATGAATATACCAACGGCAAAATCGGATATAGAACCCAATATATAGAATAAAGGTTATTTTGCTGGCAGTTTACTAAAAGGGAAGGGATGAAATGATATTTAGGGAACTCCTGTTTTTACTTCTTTTGGCTTTGATTTTTCTACCAATGTCTATTAAGGTTGTCAGAGAAGATTATCGAATTGTTATTTTTCGCCTTAGCCATTTTTTCAAAATCGCAGGACCGGGAATCGTCATGACCATTCCCTTTATAGATAAAATAACCAGGGTTTATTTGACGGAAGCGATACCCGGCTGGCAGACGTTGAGTGTTGAAATCCTGAACGAAAAGATTAAACACATGGTATTATATAAAATGAAGCCAATGTAATTTGCTTTTGACCGGTAAAACCGTATTTGCTTTTATCCATTCTTCAGCATGGGAGATATTCCAGATATGAATAATAATATGATTACAGAAAAGGATATAAAAATTTTAAAAACCTATGAAACACCTCTTGGCAGGATCACTAATTGGGCGGTTATACTCTTCCCGTTTATCCTTGGTGTGGGGATTTTTTTTAATCTGTATCTGGCCTCAAGAATCGGCAACAATGCCGGTTATGATCTGATTCATTTGACACAAACCTGGGTGCAGGGCGTGGAAATCAACAACCAGTATTCAGGAATGTTTCTTGCCGCCATTCAACGGCTTGAAACGGCAATACTTCAGCTTTCTTTTACTGTTATTTTTGCAATCCTCGCATACGCCTATCACAAAAGAAGAAGGATGGACTTAAGAATCCTTGAAACCTTGAAAAATAACGGACTGTTATGAAAGGAAATTAGCTAATCCCCGCGTTAGGTTTTCAGCCTCGATGCTTATGCCGGTGCTGGGCTGACAAAATGGTTTTACGCAACCGGATAGACTTGGGCGTCACCTCCACCAATTCATCTTCACGGATAAAATGGATGGCCCATTCTAATGTCATGGGCCTGACCGGCGTCAGTATCACAGCCTCGTCATGACCCGAAGCGCGGATATTGGTGAGTTTCTTCTCCTTGCACGGATTGGCATTTAAGTCGTTTCCCCGATTATGTTCACCAAAGATCATGCCTTCGTAAACCGGTTCGTTTGGCCGAATGAACAGCTGCCCGCGGGGTTCCAGGTTGAACAGGGCATAGGCCACTGAAATTCCCTGCCGGTCGGAAACAATCGAACCAGAATAGCGGCTGGGAAATTCTCCGCGATGGACATCATATCCCTCAAAATACGTATTCAACAGGCCAGTGCCTTTTGTGTCGGTGAGAAATTCATCTCTGTAGCCGATCAGCCCGCGGGAGGGTATGGTAAACTCAATTCGCACCCGGCCGCTGCCATGATTGATCATATTGGTCATTTGGCCTTTACGCACCGAGATTTTTTCCGTAATCACACCCATGAAGCTTTCTCCGCAATCCACAAACAATCTTTCTATGGGTTCCATGGTGACGCCGTCTATTATTTTGCAGATCACTTCGGGCCGCCCCACAGTCAGTTCAAACCCTTCCCTGCGCATGGTTTCAATGAAAATGGCTAACTGAAATTCACCCCGGCCTTTCACCAGAAAGATTTCCCGGTTCTCGGTCTCTTCCACCTGAATAGCAACATTGCGCAGAGTTTCCTTAAACAGACGCTCCCGCAAATTACGGGATTGGGTATAACGTCCTTCCTGCCCGGCAAAAGGGGACGTGTTAATTGTAAACCGCATGCCTACGGTGGGTTCGCCCACGCGGATACGTTTAAGAGCCTTTGATGTACTGCGGGTACAGATGGTATCTCCAATACGCACCTCGTCAATACCTGCCAGCACAATGATATCGCCTGGATCAGCCTCCGTAGCATCCATGAGTACCGGACCATGATATGTTTGCAAGCTCGCTACTTTCAGCGGACACTGAACCCCATCCGCGCCGATGCACACCAGGGGGTCCTTTATTCTTGCATGACCGTTGGCTACTTTGCCTACAGCCAGGCGCCCCAGATAATCCGAATACCCCAGATCCGACACCAGCATTTGAAATGGCGCATCAGGCATGTACGCGGGCGCGGGAATTTTTTCCAGAATCATATCCATCAACGGATTCAGGTTTATACCCTTTTCGTCTGGTTTGGCCTGGGCAACACCTTCGCGGCCAATAGCATACAGATACGGGAAATCAAGCTGCTCTTCACTGGCATCCAGATCAATGAACAGATCATAGACCTGATCCAGCACCTGCTCGGGCCGGGCGTCTTTGCGGTCGATTTTGTTGATTATCACAATAATTTTTAAACCGGCTGCCAGTGTTTTTTCCAGTACAAAACGGGTTTGCGGCAGCGGCCCTTCTGAGGCATCCACCAGCAGCAAAGCGCCGTTTGCCATGGAAAGCGCACGTTCCACTTCACCCCCAAAATCAGCATGGCCCGGAGTGTCTATGATATTGATTTTAACGCCCTTCCACTGAACCGAACAATTTTTTGCAGCAATGGTAATGCCCCGTTCCCGTTCAAGATCCATGTTGTCCATCAGCCGTTCGTTGACTATCTGTCCCTCCCGGATCATGCCGCCTTGCCGAAACATGGCATCCACCAGGGTGGTTTTCCCATGATCAACGTGGGCAATGATGGCCACGTTTCGAAGATTCTCATTGCTTGCAGATGTTACTGTCATTAGTTAACGCTCCTTAAAGTAAGGCGCCCTTATTATGCCATTTGATTTCAATTGTCCATAAGATTTTTAAACTGTTCGTTAGAATTGGTTTAGATGAATGGATTGGCCGGGGTACACTGCGCATTTAATAAAGCCTATCCTGCCACAAACAATGATAACTAAAAACCAAACTTTATTGTTGATTTTAGTCAGTTGTTTTATTATACTTCCCGATAAATAATGGCGTATTTTCAATCCGTGAACTGATTCTCATTCACAACTTCATCTGCTTTTTATGATCCTGCACTAAATTCTCAACGGATTGAAAGTATTACTTACGCTTCTCCAAAGCATCAAAGTATCGGTAATATCAAAAGGCGTTTAACTTAATTTAATATGCAATCGTTTGCATATTAGTATGTTAGCCGGAAAAATTTGCCGAGGATTGACTATGTCAGGGAAAAATATCAAAAACCAGCTTCGAATCGTCAACACCGAAGTGAACAGGCGAATTACACTGCTGGAACAAGCATTGATGGAAAAAGAAAAGGCTGTGGAGGCACTGCAGGAATCTGAGAAGCGTTACCGGCGGCTCTTTGAAACAGCCAAGGATGGTATCTTGATTCTCGATGCAGGTACGGGCAAGGTAGTTGATGTTAATCCTTTCCTTATAGAGCTACTCGGTTATACTTACGACTCACTATGCGGAAAATTTATCTGGGAACTCGGTATATTCAAAGACATTCTCGCATCCAGGGCCGCTTTCAATTCCCTGCAAAAAAATAAATACATTCGGTACGAGGATTTGCCGCTGGAATCCCGCGATGGACAACCCATCGACGTGGAATTTGTCAGCAATGTTTACCTGGTAGATAACACCAAAGTTATTCAATGCAACATTCGCGACATCACCAAGCGCAAGCGGGATGAGGCAGAACGCAAGCAGTTGCTGGCAGCCATTGAACAGGCCGGAGAGCCTATTGTCATGACCGATGCCCAGGGAATTATACAGTTCGTCAACCCGGCATTCGAGCGGACGACTGGCTACACACGAGAGGAGGCCATCGGTCAGAATCCGCACATCCTCAAAAGCGGCAATCAGGACAGACTGTTTTACAGTAATCTCTGGAATACCATCTCCAGCGGCAGAACCTGGCAGGGCCGTATGGTCAACAAACGCAAGGACGGGTCTCTCTTCACCGAAGAATCGACGATCTCGCCAGTGGTGGACGGGGCAGGCCGGATCGTTAACTATGTGGCGGTCAAACGGGACATCACCGCACATCTTCAAATGACAGCCCAGTTTCAGCAGGCGCAGAAAATGGAAGCAGTGGGCCTGCTGGCAGGCGGTGTTGCACACGATTTCAACAATATGCTGAATGTAGTCCTCGGTTATGCAGAACTGGTTATGAATAAGCTGGGCCCGGACCATCTGCTGCATACCGATCTTGAGGAAATTTTTAAAGCCGCGAAACGTTCAGAGGACATCACCCGACAGTTGCTTGCCTTTGCCCGCAAGCAAGCAATCATCCCCGTTGTATTGGACCTGAACCAGAGCGTGGACACCATGCTCAAGATGCTTCGGCGACTCATCGGCGAAAACATAAATCTGACTTGGAAGCCTGGGAAGGGCCCGTGTCTGGTCAAAATGGACCCCGTCCAAATTGGACAGATCCTGGCCAATCTTTGTGTTAACGCAAAGGACGCCATTGTTGATGTAGGAAAGGTCTCTATCGAAACGGGAAAAGCGGTATTTGACGAAACCTACTGCGCTCATCATGCCGGATTTTTAGCAGGAGATTATGTGCTGCTGTCTGTCAGCGACAATGGATGCGGAATGGACAAAGAGATTATTGCCCACATATTCGAACCTTTTTTCACGAGCAAAGAGATGGGCCGCGGAACCGGCCTGGGGTTATCTACGGTGTATGGCGTCGTCAAGCAGAACAACGGCTTTATCAACGTTTACAGCGAACCAGGAAGAGGAACATCCTTTAAGATTTACTTTCCCCGGTACACTGGCCCGGCCGTTGATGCCCAGCCGGAAAGAATCGTTGAAATCCCACGCGGCCACGGCGAGACAATACTGGTGGTAGAGGACGAGCCGGCACTTCTGACATTGGATAAAAGAATGCTGGAAGAATTAGGATATCATGTGCTGACCGCAGGCACGCCGGATGAAGCCATAGAGCTGGCCGGGAAACATGCGAGCGAAATACACCTTCTTATCACCGACGTAATCATGCCGGAAATGAACGGCCAGGACCTGGCGGTTCGGCTGCAATCCATTTGCTCTGGCATTAAAATTCTGTTCATGTCCGGCTATACGGCAGACATTATTACCCACAAGGGGATACTGGATAACGAAGTGAACTTCATACAGAAGCCATTTTCTATGAAGGGCCTGGCCCTCAAAGTGCGGGATACAATAAAAGAAAAGTGAGTAAAACAGCGCTCTCGGTAACGGCAGCCGGCGAATCGGGTAATTGAGTATTTTTTCTCCTAACCCCCGCACCATCCGCTTACACTATACACTTCGGCGCAACTCGTCCACCTTTGCTGTAAGCCATGACATGACAGGTGGCTACCCTCAATCAGATAAGAGGTCTGAACTATTTATGCTTCCTGGCCCAACTGTGTTTATCTATAAAAAATTGTCTAACGCTTCGTAATTGCTCACTTAATTACAACTAATTGATTTTTTAGAAAAAATTAAATAATTCAGTTGCTTTTATCCTGTGAAAAGATTAAGGTGCATCATTCATTCAGCCCTGTCAGGAAATGGCAGGGCGGTTTTTTTCTGAAGGCAACATCTGCGTATGATGTGATATCCTCCAGTATGAGCCGTTGAAAATTTAAAGAAAGGAGGATGTTATCATGATAAACGGAACAGTAAAGTGGTTTAATGCTTACAAAGGTTTTGGATTCATCGGGCTGGAAACTGGACCGGATGTATTTGTGCATCACAGCGCAATCAACGCAACCGGTTTTAAATCCCTAAGCGAAGGTGACCGGGTTACATTTGACATCGAGCAGGGAGCAAAAGGCCCTTCAGCACAAAATGTCACAGTAATGTAATCAGTTGTTTCTAAAAAAATGGGGCATTTCTTACAATAAAAATGAGATGCCCTCTTTTTATCCGCATGCATGGCAAACATCATGCTCTCATCCCAGTAGGATAAAGTATATGCATAAAGAAGAACGATTTAATAGCGTGAGCCACATGATTGGCGCAGCAGGCTCGGCGATTGGCCTGGTTTTTCTGGTTGGTGTGGCTTCCCGTCAGGGTGATCCATGGAAGATTGTGAGTTTTAGCATATACGGTTTTACTCTCTTAATGCTTTATTCGTTTTCCACGCTCTATCATAGCTTGCTGGGAAAAGCTAAAGTCTTTTTTCGCAAGCTCGACCACAGCGCGATCTATCTCCTCATCGCAGGGACATATACTCCTTTTATATTGGTAATGCTTCGCGGCAGATGGGGTTGGTCGATATTTGGAATTATCTGGGGTCTTGCAGCTCTTGGAATTGCAATTGATTTACTACATCAAAAAAGACGCCGCATTTTCCCCGTTTTCATATATCTTTTTATGGGATGGATGGTTTTCATCGCATTCAAACCGTTGTTAAAGATCTTTCCGCCGGCATGCCTTATACTGCTTCTGGCAGGAGGAATAGCTTACACCAGCGGTATATTTTTCTATGCCATGAGTAGCAAAATCCGCTATTTCCATGGGATTTGGCACCTATTTGTATTGGCTGGCAGCACTCTTCATTATTTTTCAGTGTTTTTTTACGTCGCGTGATCCGAATAAATACTTCCCGGCTTTCCATCTCTGCTTACCTGCTACAATTTACTGATATAATAATATCTCTCGTCTATTCCAGAAATTTCTGATGTGTAATGAATTATAAAAACTCATATAAATTGTGCACTATTGTCAAGAAGACCTGATTTGTGTATGATTCACAAACTGACGGCTGCTCTAAGAAAAACAATGCATAAAAGAGTTTAAAAAAGGACTTATGGCGATATGCGATACTGTGCTGGGCAGCCTGAAAGAAACGGGAAAATGCAAAAGGAGATCTTCTTATAATGATGAGTACAGCGACGTTGATTTGGGGGTTGATATTTGGATCAATCGGCTTGGGGTTTTTTGTTTATGGCAAAAAACAAAAGCTCATTATTCCTCTTGTTTGCGGAATACTGTTAATACTATTTCCTTATTTTATTTCAAATATATATATTCTTGTCTTTTCAGGCATCGTCCTGGTAGCATTACCGTATTTTATTAGAATATGATGTATCACCAAAGAAATTATCTTCGGTATCTTTATCATTCTTGAAACAATTTGAAAAATGACCAAACAAAGGAACTCTGACGCCTTTACATAAGGATAACCGGACAGTGCTCAAAATCTCACAAAATGTCTTTATCCATGATGATGAGATTGAACTTTCAGCCATCCGTGCGCAAGGGGCAGGAGGGCAGAACGTTAATAAAGTATCTTCTGCCATACACCTTCGCTTTGATATTCATGCGTCCTCTCTTCCTGATTTCTATAAGCAACGTCTATTAAAATTGAGCGACAGGCGCATCAGCAAGGAAGGCATAGTGATTATCAAGGCCCAGCGATTTCGCACTCAGGAAAAAAACCGTGAAGATGCCCTTGAACGACTCCAGAAGTTAATTAAAAGTGCCGCCACTGTAAAGAAAGCAAGAAGGCCAACCAGAGCAACAAGAGGCTCTCAGAAAAAGCGTCTGAACAGCAAAATTAAACGGGGTAAGACAAAAGCTCTGCGAAGCAGGGTGCCGGAAGAAGAATAAAAAATGGGCTTTCCCCTTGATTTTTAGGCGGTTAATTTATTATACTCATAAAAATTAATGATAACATTTTACACTCGTGCTGAATGCTGAAAAAGAGGTGAATATGAGAATACTACGCATTTTTTTGTTTGTGTTGTTGATTCCGGTATCTGCTGCAGCGGCAGATGATACCATCGTTGGAAGCTGGTCAGGGACAGTATACGAAAATAACATTGGCAGCTACACAGTCAATGTAACGATTCATCCGGGCGCCTCTTCCGGGACCGTGGAATTTACCCGTTATCCCTGTGGCGGTTCCCTGTCCCTGATATCAGGTGGGGGCAGTACCTACGTGTATCAGGAAAGCCTTGATTTCGGCCAGGAGAAATGTCTGGGCGGCCTTAGCGCCCGGCTCACTGTGAAAGACAACAATCAGGTTTACTTTGAAGAATTAAACAGGGGTTCTGCAAATGTATATGGAAATCTGTATCGGGTGGGACCGCAGCAACCTAAAGGCTGTATCGAACAATTCACACCTTATGATAGAAACGGATTTATTGTGTTTCAGTTCATGAATCATTGTCAGAAAAGTGTACTGGTTTCTGTCTGTTCGAAATCAGCGCCAATTGACCGGGCCGTATTCAATCCCCTATCAGGAATAGCACAGCCAAATCAGCGGCTTGAGATTCAAGGCGGTATGATGCAGCATTTTCATTCATTCAGATGGGACGAAGACAGCATTACCCCCTGCCCATTCGAAGGGGAATGACTACAATAGATACTCAGGGATCAAAACCTGATTTATAAGAAAATGCTTTCAAGCTTTATCCTTGATTTTTAGATAGGTGTTTTATTATACTCCCCTAAAAACAATACGGGTTTTGAATAGCTGAAATGATTTTTATCCTATTTTAAAACCTTTATATAAAAGGGTTAAAAATTATGTTTTCATTAACGCATATTATTCCAAAAAAAGATTTAGACGACTTTTGTCAAAAAAACCATATAACCAAATTGTCGCTCTTCGGATCAGCTTTACGGGGGGAACTTACACCAGAAAGCGATATTGATATACTCGTCGAATTCGACAAGGCTCATATACCGGGACTGCTGAGTATTGCACGAATGGAAATTGAATTATCCAAATTGGTTGGGCGAAAAGTGGACTTGCGAACCCCTGCGGAACTTAGCCGTTATTTCAGGGACGATGTTCTTTCCAAAGCCAGAATAGAATATGCATACTGAAGATAAAATAAGGCTAAGACATATTTTTGATGAAGCCAAAGAGGCAATGAATTTTGTAGATGGTCTATCTTTTGAAAATTTTATGAAAGATAGCAAAACAACCCACGCGGTCTTTAGAGCAGTTGAGCTTATGGGTGAAGCGGCCGCAAGAATTTCAGAAGAATATAAAAGTCTTCATCCTGATATACCATGGGCAGAAATTGTTGGAATGCGCAATCGTCTGATTCATGTATATTTTGATATCGATTACGAAACTGTTTGGGAAACGGTTAAAACTGATATTCCAAAACTAATTCAAATGATTGAACCTCTCTTGGAAGGAAATTGATTCAATCATAAAAAATAATCCGGTATTTTCAATACCTGACGTTGTTCTCATTATCTTCGTCAATCTTTTTAAACCTGCGCTAAATCTTAAAGGGAATGAAAATACTTCTAATTCTTTGTATGAATTAAAATCCTCATATTTTCTGGTTTTCTGCGTAACATGCATATTTGAATGTTATCTGGTTAGAAAATTCTGAAAACGTGGGAATATACCTTGTTCGGTTTTATTGTTTTTAGTAAATATCCGGAAAACTATATAATAACTTGTTATGGCATAGGGAAATTAATATAATGTCCTCGGTGACGTTGAATGAATGAACGTTTTGATGACATCATCCGTGAATACATCGACTTCGTGAACGAGCAAGTCGGCACGTATATGGACGCGTTGGCGGGTTTCGCAGGACACTATTCAAACGTCCAGAGGCAAGTCCACCGAATATCACGTCCGGTCAGTAAGCGCCAAGAGGATGGAGAGACTATCGTGGTACACACGAGT
>JAABPS010000382.1 GCA_011391835.1 Desulfobacteraceae bacterium | reverse complement strand
GCTTTCGCCGAATCTTACAATTTACGAAAAGCTGATTACCGATCTTTCCGATACATCTCACCCGAAATATGTTTTTCAGGGCATTGGCGAGTTCGTGCATAAACGACCAAGAATTATAACAGGGGATAACTATAAAGATTTCAGGCAATTATCGTTTGATAAATCTGAAGTAAATATAAGCCTTTTCAATATTTCAAAAATAAGCGCCGAAACCAGAGGCGAAATGCAGCCCCGCATCAAGAGAATGTCTGAGGTATTAGGCGAATCCTAT
Organism: Desulfobacteraceae bacterium; assembly: GCA_011391835.1. Taxonomy (GTDB): domain Bacteria; phylum Desulfobacterota; class Desulfobacteria; order Desulfobacterales; family JAABPS01; genus JAABPS01. The sequence goes on along the minus strand of JAABPS010000382.1, from coordinate 3,064 downwards.
TTCAATTATCTGTCCAACCTTGATGATCTGGTTTTGCTGATGGATGAATCCCATCACTATCGGGCCGACCGGGGTATGCAGGTTATAAATGAATTGAAACCGATTCTGGGCCTTGAACTGACCGCAACACCCCAGATTGAAAGGGGCGCGACAATCCCATTTAAAAATGTTGTGTATGAATATTCACTGGCAAAAGCCATAAAAGACGGGTTTGTTAAGGAGCCTGCGGTTGCCACCCGGAAAGATTTTAATCCTGATCAATATAAAAAATCGCCGGAGGAATTGGACAGGATCAAACTTGAAGACGGTATTCGCCTTCATGAAGATACCAAGGTTGCCCTTGATATTTATTCGCGGGATGCCAAAGTACAGGCTGTTAAGCCGTTTGTGCTGGTTGTAGCCAAAGATACCCAGCATGCCGCCCAATTAAAAAACCTGATTATTTCAAAAGCTTTCTTTGAAGGAAATTATGCAGATAAAGTAATGGAGATTCACTCGAATCAAAGGGGTGGCGAAAAAGAGGAAAATATCGCACAACTTCTCTCACTGGAGAATCCAAGCAACACAATTGAAATCGTAATTCATGTCAATATGCTCAAGGAAGGCTGGGATGTCACAAACCTTTATACGATTATCCCACTCCGTTCGGCTGCTTCGCAAACACTGCGGGAACAGACTATAGGCAGGGGCCTCCGTTTGCCTTACGGAAAAAGGACAGGCAGCGATAAGGCGGACAAGCTTACAATTGTCGCTCATGACCGGTTCCAGGAGATTGTCGATCAGGCTAACATGCCCGATTCAATTATAAGAAAGGAGAATATAATTGAAATTGATCCTGTGGAAATAAACCAGCAGAAGGAGGTAGTTACTTCTGTATCATCCATAGAGCAGGAAATGCAGAAGGAACAGAAACGGATTGAAAGCATTGTCCAGCCTGAAGAAAAGGAAAAAGCTCGGATCAGCCTCGAAGTAAAAAAGGCTGTCTTTTCGGCCTTGCCTGAGCTTAACAAAGAGGTAAAAAGCGTTAATGAACTGACAAAATCGGAAATAAAGGAGATTGCCGTAGAAAAGATAAAGCAGGCCATTTTCAAGTCCCCTCAACAGTCTTTATTTGCCGGTCAGATGATTAAAGAAGTTGAAAACGTTTATGAGAAACTGGTGGCTGAATTTACCCGGAATATAATTGAGATTCCACGGATTACTATCCAGCAGAGTGGTGATGTGCGGTCAGGCTTCAGGGATTTTGACCTTGATGTTAAAAATTTGAACTTTCAGCCGGTGTCGGAAGAAATTCTTGTTAAAAAGCTCCGTGAACAGGAAAACAGCATCGATATTGTAATCGGCAAAGGCAGGATTGTTCCGGACAGCCTTGATAAGATAATCGTCAACGAACTGATGAACTTTCCGGAAATCGATTATGATGTTCAGGCTGAACTTCTTTTTAAATTGGCCGGACAGGCTATTGATAAATTTGATTCATACCTTAACGATGAACAGATGATGAACGTGGTCCAGTATCATAAAAAAGAAATAGGGAAATATATTTACGCTCAAATGATGGAGCATTTTTATTGCGAGACGCCGGGTTTTCTAAAGCCCGCAGTAAGGCCGTTTACCCGAATCGAGGAGCATAACTTTTCGAAATATACAACAGACAAAATTCATGATTACACAGAAACCATCACACCAACAAACGCAATTCCGGGCAAAGTATTCTCCGGTTTTAAAAAAGCCTGCCATAACCTGTATAAATTTGATTCAAAAACAGAAAAAGACTTTGCCTGTATTTTAGAGCAGGACAAAGAAGTGCTGAAATGGCTGCGCCCGGCCGCCAATCAGTTTCATATCTACTGGAAACATAATTCCAGGCAGTATCATCCTGACTTTGTTGCTGAAACGGCAGATGCAATCTATATAATTGAAACAAAAAAAGAAGGCGATATTGACTCAGCCGATGTGCGGGAAAAATCCCAGGCAGCCCTTACATATTGCACAAACGCAACAGAATTTACCTCACAAAACAGCGGCAAAACATGGAAATATATTCTAATTCCGCACGATGTCGTCAAACTGAATATGGGTTTTGATACACTGGCGAAGCATTATGAATATAGAAGCGCTTAAGCCGGGATTTATCCAGTTCATTGCTATGCCTGTACGCAATTTGCAAAAGAACTCGTTTGATGAAGGGACACTCGACAAGCTGGAGCTTTACCGTGATTGTTACCATGAACGCCGGACATGCTGTAAACAACAGAGGTTACAGTGGGCGATATCTTTAATGTGTATTGTGATGAATCCTGCCATCTGGAAAATGATCACCGGAAAGTGATGGTGCTGGGGGCGGTCTGGTGTCCGTTCGACAAAACTTGTGAAACAGGCAGATATTATGGAAAAAATCAATATCCTGATTTATCCGACTTTAATCTGGATAAGAATGGAATTTGGTCAGAAGTAATAATCTATGAGGGCGGCAAATGAAAATAAGACTTCATCCACATGCTAAGGATCGTGCAGCCGAACGCGGGGCGACAGAAGCGGAGGTTATTGCCACCGTGCGAGAGGGGGAACAATTCCCTGCAAAATACGGCCGTAGAGGTTTTCGCCGGAATTTCCCTTTTGATGAATTATGGCAGGGGCGGTTGTATAAAACAAAGCAGGTTGAAGCATTTGCTGTTGAAGAAGACGGATGGCTTGTCATAACGGTGGTGGTAAGGTATTATTGAGCAAGGAGGAACAAGCGCTATGAAACTGACATATGATCCCGCACGCAACATTGCCTATTTGCGGTTGCACCAGAAGAAGGCGCAGGTGGATACGATCCGGGTAAGTGACGAGATGAATGTGGACATCGCTCCGGATGGAACTGTGTACGGCATTGAATTACTGAATGCGAACGCGCAACTTGAGGCGGAAGACGACGGCAGGCTGGTTGTTATCAACGAAACCCTGGGCAAGCGGCAGGAGTTGCCTCTGGCAGTGCGTGAAGCACCGGCCAAATATAAAACAAAGAAAAAAAGGCAGGCTTAAACTGCGAATATCCGATTCAGTTATTAAAGGTGTC
>JAABPS010000381.1 GCA_011391835.1 Desulfobacteraceae bacterium | reverse complement strand
TGAATACTGAATACATTACTTTCTTCTTTTACATTTCATGGTTGACTCCGAGCATCACAAATTTTTCTGCCCCCATAAATCCGGATAAAACTTTTTGATAAATGGGTCCAAGAAATTTACCTTCAAACCAATGGTTCTTAATGCCAGATCAAAGACACCCAGAGGCACAAGAATAAGCAGCATCTGAGCGCTGAAAAAAACCGGCAGAAACCCGCGATTCAGTCTTCGAATGGAGGCAAAATTGTTTTTAATAAAAATCGGCAGAAAAAGATATTCGAACAGATAGACAAAAAGCAACGGGAAAATGGTCAGCCAGGTGAACACCATAAACCGGTTATTAATAAATTTGTGATCACCAATCCAATCCCTGAAGTTATGCGGTGTATATGTATAGGGCCTGCTGCTGGAAAAACCTTCAATCATCCATTTTACCCATAAATAGGATATCACATATGCGGTAATGGTATCGATATCCCGCACCGGCCTGAAATGGCTGATATTGACCCCATAGATGGTATTGACCGGTATCGTCCGGATTTTCGCTCCGCTGTCTCCTGCCTTAATCAGGATTTCAGTTTCTGTGGCATATCGATCGGTTGTCAGATGGAATTTTTTGACAAGCGATAGGGGATACATCCTGAATCCGCACTGGGTGTCTTCAACAAACTGATTGGCCGCAAGGGAGATAAAAAACCGGGCAATATGCATGGAGTTGTATCTGCCTCTTGGAATCTTTTCCTTTTCGTGCATCCGTGAGCCGACAATCAGATCCTCCGGATATTGTTTGTGAGCTTCAATAAACTTAGGGATATCATTCGGATCGTGCTGTGTATCTGCATCCATACTAATTACTGCGTCATATCCATCTTCCATTGCTTTTTTAAACAGTTGTTTAAGCGCGTGACCCTTTCCTCTGTTACGGTCAATTTTTATCACCTCAGCGTTGGCTTTTGAGGCAGCTTCTGCGGTATTATCGTCTGAACCATCATCTACCACGATCACGCGAGAGGCATGTTTCAGCGCACTGGTAACCACCTGATGAATGGTCTCACCCGCATTATAGGCCGGTATGATAATACACAGGTTAGTGGATTCTATATCTTCGTGTCTTAACATTGTCATGGCAATCAGAATCTCTCAGCAAATGGAATCTTTTTCGAAAGTCTTTTCCTGGCATAGGTACAATGTTTAGAGTCAATAGTCGAGGATATTTTTTCTTTAAGATATTGGATACAGGTTTAAAACTACCCGTCATCAATATAACAATGTATCCTTGCACAAAAGGCCATCTTCTGTTACATAATTTAAAATTTTAGATAAAAAGGGTTTCGCATGGAGTTCAAAGATAAACGGGTCATTGTCACGGGCGGTACCAGAGGTTTGGGAAAGGCGGTTGCCGCTGCATTTGCTCGTGACGGCGCATGGGTGGCTGTGAATTATCATGCAGATACAAAAAGCGCACAAACAGCGGAATCAGAGCTGAAGCAGATAACAGATAACGTTATCATCTCCAAAACAGATGTTGCTTTAAAGGATGAGGTTGATCAATTTGTCAAACACGTCACAGATCAATGGGGGCATGTGGACATTCTGGTCAATAATGCAGGAATCATTCGGGATAAGTTTCTCATGTTTCTGGGAGAAGAGGACTGGGACAGGGTCATTGAAACCAATCTAAAAGGAACATATCTTTGTTCACGAGCGGTGATAAAGCCAATGATCGCCCGGAAATTCGGACGGATCATTAACATGACCTCTCCCAGTGCGATCACCGGCAGGGCCGGGCAGACCAATTATTCTGCATCCAAAGGAGGAATTATTTCCTTTACTAAATCTCTTTCCAAGGAAATTGCCCGCATGGGAATTACGGTCAATGCAGTCTGCCCGGGTGTTATTTTAACATCCATGACCGATGCCATGGACCCGAAGGAAAAGGCCATCCTGTCCGGACTCATCCCTATGGGGAGGTTTGGCACTCCTGAAGATGTCACCGGCGCTGTGCTGTTCCTGGCTTCTGAAAAAGCCGGATACATCACAGGTCAGGTGTTAACCGTTGACGGCGGGCTTACATAAATACGGATACTTTTTACATGGTTTAAAAAATGAAGTGGGTAGAAACAGAAGAAACCGTTCGGTTTAACGAAATCGACCAATGGGGAATCGCGTGGTACGGAAACTATATTGCGTGGTTTGAAGCAGGCAGGATGGCCCTGCTAAAACAGGTTGATCTGCTTCCGGAGCAAATCGTTGGGCTCGGATATATCGCCCCCATCATCAAGTTAAACTGCGACTTCAAGAAACCGGCTAAGTTTGGCGACCGGATCGTTATCAGAACCACTGTCATCAAACCTGAAATTGCTGCCCTGGTTTTTAAATTTGAAATAGTGAGAAAGAAAGACAATGCTCTTCTTGCACGTGGCGAAACAACTCAGGTTCTTTTAAATTTAGATAATACGATGATTTATCGTGTTACCGGAGAACTTGAAAAACGTATAAACCATATGATCGATTTCTGTAAGTCAGCGTGATCATTTCTATTTAAAGTTATCATTAATGACACTTCTGTTTTCCCAGCACTTTTAGACAATGAAAAATAATTCAAAACGGGTTGTTATTACAGGACTTGGCATAATTACTTCTATTGGTGAAACCGTGCCGTCATTTGAAGAGGGGCTATTTGGCGGAAGATGCGGAATCGGCCCAGTGTCCCTTTTTGACACCCAGGGATTTTCAACCCAAACAGCCGGCCAGGTTAAAAATAAAAATCTTAAAGATTTATTTCATCCCAGAGACATTAAACGGGCATCCCGCTGTGATCGTTTAGGCCTGATTGCAGCCAAGGAGGCTTTTTCATCTGCCGGCAATTTACTTGATCATTACCAGCCGGATGAAATAGGCGTGGTGCTCGGCGGCGGTGCAGGCGGTATGCGTTCATGGGAAAAATACCGGCGAGGCAAATGGAAAGGCGACAAAAAAGCCAATGCTTCGCTGGTCCTTGCCGCATCGCCGGGCACATTGACTGATCTGATCGGCAACCTATACACCCTTTCCGGCATCCGCTCCACGGTGACAACTGCCTGTTCGTCCAGCGCCACAGCTATTGGGTATGGAGTTGATTTGATCCGAACACATACCCAGAAAGTGGTTATCTCTGGAGGAAGCGAATCCTTATCTGAATTGACATTTGCCGGATTTAACTCCCTGAAAGTAACGGATTCTGTTTTTTGCCGGCCTTTTGATAAACACCGGCAGGGCCTTTCTCTGGGAGAGGGAGCCGCCATCCTCATCCTGGAAGATTATGATTATGCCCGGGAGCGGGGCGCGACGATATGGGCAGAAGTCAT
>JAABPS010000380.1 GCA_011391835.1 Desulfobacteraceae bacterium | reverse complement strand
GCCAATCACAACCGCGTCATTTATATATACGCTCGACTTCAACTTGTTCTCAATATACTGAGGAGTGATGTTCTTGCCGCCGGCGGTAACGATGATATCCTTCTTGCGATCAGTTATCTTGAGATAGCCGTCTTCGTCGATGGCGCCTACATCCCCGGAGTGAAGCCATTCATCAACAATCGTCTCAGCCGTGGCTTTAGGATTTTTGAAATACCCCATAAAGACACCGGGCGATTTGACGAGAATTTCACCGTCATCCGCGATTTTGATCTGCACATCTTTCAGAGGTACACCCACTGTTCCGAATTTAACCCGGCCGATTTTGGCGGTGGTGGTGACGCCGGTTCCCTCGGTCTGTCCGTATCCTTCCACCAGATTCACCCCGATGGATTGAAAAAAATGAAGGATTTCAGGCGCGATTGGCGCTGCTCCGGAATATGCCACGCGTATCCGGTCAAACCCCAAACGTTCTTTGAGCTTACGGAAGACCGCAACGTAGGCCAGTTTGTATAGCAGTTCAAGAGAGAGGGGAACAGGCTTGAACGCCATTTGGAGATCGGCTCTCTTGCGACCGATATTCATGGCCATAGCGAAAACGCCTTTTTTAAACCAGGTTGCATCGGCCATGCGGATCATAATGGTAGAATAATATTTTTCCCAGATCCGTGGAACGGCATGCCCGACGGTGGGGCTTATTTCCATCATATTTTCTGTAACCGTATCCAGGCTTTCGATGAAATTGACAATGTGTCCTACCTTGAAATGCGCCAGTACGGTGAAAAGCTGCTCAAAGATATGGCACAGTGGCAAAAAGGACATGATCTCATCGCCATCATACATTGGATTGTTGGAAACTATGGCCGATCCCATCCAGACACAGTTACGGTGGCTCAGCATGGCGCCTTTGGGCGGACCGGTTGTCCCCGAAGTATAGATCAGAACCGACATGTCTTCAGGACTGATCTCCTTGATTCTGTTTTCAAACAACCCTGGATTTTCCCTGGAAACTTTTTCCCCCAACTCCAGAAGGTTTTGGAAGGTCATAACCACGGGGTCTTTAAACTCCCGCAAACCTTCCGTATCCCACACAATCACCTTTTTCAGGTTTGGCGCGTTGTTTCTGAAGTGGAGCCATTTATCGAGCTGTTCTTCATTTTCCACAAAAAAGAATTTGGATTCCGAGTTATTTACCACATATTCCACCTGCTGCCAGGCGTTGGTGGCATAGACACCGGCTGTTGCAGCTCCGCAGCATTGGACACCAAGATCCGCATAGACCCATTCCGGGCAATTGTCCCCGATAACGGCTGCGCAGTCACCCTTTTGAAGGCCCAAAGAGATCAGCGCACAGGTAACGTTTTTGACTTTTTCGAAATACTCCTTCCAGGTAATGTCGTGCCAGAGACCGTATTCCTTTTTTCTCATGGCCACCCGGTCGCCCCATTTGCCGACAGCCGCCAGAAATGTGCCCGGTACCGTTTGATTCAATTCTTCTGCCATTAATTCACGTTTCCCTTAAAATATCTATAATATGAAATCGTGAAACGATTTTTTATCGCCAGGCCTTCTTTCGTTTCCACCGCTGATATCCCTTGGCTGATGCTTCCGATTTGACTCCCATGTAGAATTCTTTGACGTCTTTGTCCTCCATCAAATCGCAGGCTCTCCCTTTCATGACAAACCGCCCATTCTCAAGAATAAGACCGGTGTCGGATACTGCCAACGCCATCCGGGCATTCTGCTCCACCAGCAGAATCGTGACCCCTTCAGCATGGATGGTTTTAATGATCTCGAATATTTCCTTGACCAGAAGCGGAGAGAGTCCTAAAGAAGGCTCATCCAGAAACAGGAGTTTGGGACGGCTCATGAGCGCTCGGCCGATTGCCAGCATCTGTTGTTCCCCGCCGGAAAGCGTACCGGCCCATTGGTTGGCGCGCTCCTTCAGTATGGGGAAATAGCGGAAAACCCTGTCGAGATCCGCATCGATTCCCTTTTTGTCTTTCCGGGTGTATGCGCCCATGAGAAGATTCTCCATGATGCTTAGCTCTTCAAATACTTCCCTGCCTTCCGGTACCAGGGTAATACCCATGCGAACAATTTTGTCCGTATCCATGCCGTCTATACGTTTGCCCATGAATTCGATGGTGCCCTTGTCCGGCTGATCTTCGATAAGCCCCATGACGGTTTTCAGGATGGTTGATTTTCCGGCGCCGTTATTGCCCAAAATAGCGGTGATGCTGCCTTCTTCAACCGTGAGGGAAGCTCCCCGGATGGCGTAGATCAGGTCATAATACGTTTCAATATTTTTTATTTCAAGCAGCGCACTCACCGTCATCTTCTCCCAGATAAGCTTTCAGTACTTCCGGATGTTTTTGAACCTCTTCAGGCGTTCCCTCGGTAATGGGACTGCCGAAGTTAAGCACCAATATGCGATCGGAAATATCCATAACCATGTTCATGTCGTGTTCTATCAGCAAAATGGTTATTCCCAGTTCATCCTGAATATCTTTGACCCAGAAGATCATGTCTTGCTTCTCTTCCGAGTTCATGCCTGCACATGGCTCGTCCAGCAGCAGCAGTTCCGGTTCCAACGCCAGCGCTCTGGCCAGTTCGATCTGCTTCTGCGTACCATACGGCAGGCCGCCGACAAATTTATTCCTTGCGGATTGCAGATCCAGAAAATCGATGATCTCTTCGACTTTTTTTCTGTGTGAGATCTCTTCTCTTCCGGCAAAAGATCGCTTTCCCCATAAAAATGCCCCTCGAAAAAGGCCGGTTTTCATGTAGATATGCCGCCCAAGCATGATATTTTCCATGGTGTTCATGTTGTTGAAGAGTTCGATATTCTGAAATGTCCGGGCAATACCCATTTTGGCGATCTTGTCCGGTTTTTTACCGCAAAGGTTCTTACCTTTGAATAGAATTTCCCCGGTATTTGGAGAATAGATTCCATTGATGCAGTTAAAAAGGGTCGTTTTCCCGGCGCCGTTGGGTCCGATAATGGCGTAGACTTCCCCTTGATCCACTGCAAAGGAAATATTATCCAGCGCTTTTAATCCACCGAATTTGATTGAAATATTCTTAACTTCAAAAAATGCCATCGACTGATCTCTTCCGGTAAGCAGCGATTTTCATAAATCTTGCTGCACATTTGAGAAATGCCAAGCATGATGAACTCGTAAAAAGCCGAAATATGCTCTCTTAATGAGTTTTTTGGGGATTTTAAAGTCACTTCGCTAAATCACAAGAACTCGGGCTAAAGCCCTCAAACAGCTTGTGATTTTTAACGCTCAGTTCTTTAAAAATCTATTTCCCAAAAATCTCAAATCCGTTCGCATATGACTTTTTACGA
>JAABPS010000379.1 GCA_011391835.1 Desulfobacteraceae bacterium | reverse complement strand
CCTCGATAGGGTTGATCGCTGTATGGAAAAAACGATATGCCGCAGACACAATGGCAGTGAGGGTTGGTCTCTGATCCGGCTGTATTTTGGGTTTGAACAAAAATGCATCCGAGCGGCTCTGATCGTGCTGCAATGGTTTTATAAGCGATGGCTTCCTTTTTCTTTATGGATCCATCGTGCGGATGTGTATGTGAGTACGTCCGCCTATTTTTATCCACCCTTTTTTTTATCTCGGTTAAAAAAAATCAGTTTTGTATATGACCTTACATGGAAGCTCTTTCCAGAAACTATGGATCCGAGTAATCGAAAGACCATGGAGCAATACGCGGCAAAAAACATTCAGAAGGCAGATCAACTGGTTTCTATTTCAGCAAACACAAAGAAAGATATCGAAAATCTACTGCAAATTCATACGAATAATACAGTTATCATGCCGGCAGCGGATAGAGCCATATTTTATCCGGGAAAAAAATCGCGCATCAGAACGGTGAAGGAAAAATATGGCATAAGCAAACCGTATATTTTATCGATATGTACGCTGGAGCCGAGAAAGAATTTGAAATTACTTTTGCGTGCTTTTGACAGCGTACATGCGCCTCACAAGTATGAGCTGGTATTTGCAGGTCAAATGGGATGGCTTCAACGTGAGTTATCTGATGATGTCAGCAGTCTTACTGCTGGAAGCAATTTCATTTTAACAGGATATGTCCCCAATGAAGATCTATCTCCTCTTTATTCGGGCGCGGAGGTATTTGTATATCCATCGATATATGAAGGATTTGGTCTTCCTGTTTTAGAGGCCATGCAATGCGGATGTCCGGTTATAGCATCAAACACCTCGTCCATTCCCGAAGTTATGGGTGATGCCGGTCTTTTGGTGCCTACGAATGACGTTGTCGCTCTGACAGATGCACTGGAACGTATTTTATGCGATTCTAATTTGAGAGAAAAAATGATAGAGAAAGGGTTGAAACGGTCAGAGCAGTTTTCATGGGAAACATCGGTGAAGCGATTTATGAGCCTTTATATGTAGGCCTTGATTGGGAGTAAATTAGGGAGCCAAAGCATGCGAATTCTGGTGATCAGCAGCTTTTATCCGCCGAACTACATTGGTGGATATGAGATTATGTGCAAAGAGGCTGTCGAAGAACTGAAAAAACGGGGGCATACCGTCTGCGTTCTTACCAGTAATTATGGGAGGTTGTTAAATGAAGATAATCCCTGGGTGTATCGGTTGTTACATACAACATTTAGCAAGGAATTCAGTGGGTTTAAAAAAACTATTTCTCTTTTAAGAAGGGAAGTTGTCAATCGAAAAATAGTCCGCCAAGTTATCAGATCTTTTAAGCCGGATATTATCTATATCTGGCATATTTCCCATATTTCCATATCTCTTGCGCATGAAGCACAGGCATCGGGAATTCCTGTCTCCTATTATATTTCAGATCATTGGATGCTGGATTGGACCTGTGACCCGTTTAGAGGGTTTTGGTTGTATCCCTCAAAAAATAAATTTAGAGCCTATATTAAAAAAATGTTAAAGTGGGTTATCACATCCATAGGTCTGCTTCCCTCCCAAAAATTGGATCTTCAACATGCCCAATTTTCCAGTCGATACCTTTATCAATTACCGGTTCATGACCGGGCTATCAATAAAAAGAGTGAAGTGATTCACTGGGGTATTGATGTGAATAAATTTCCTTTTAAGAAGAATAAGGATAATCCGCGACGCATTCTTTATGCCGGGCAGATCATTGATCACAAAGGCCTGATGACAGCGGTGAAGGCTATACAGACTATTATTGATAATCATCGTCGTGATATTATGCTCAGTATTGTGGGTGATCATGTGGCCCATGAATATGGGCGTGATATTTATGCAACCGTTACGTCCTCCAAATATATGCACTACATTCAATTTAAGGGATTTATTCCTTATGAAAAAATCAGTGAAATTTACCAGGAACATGATATTCTTGTTTTCCCTTCATTATGGGATGAGCCCTTTGGCAATATCATTCTGGAGGCTATGGCTTCCGGCGTAGCAGTTATCGCTACCGGAACAGGTGGAAGCAGTGAGATACTGCGCGACGAGAAAAACTGTCTTCTTTTTTCACCTGGAGACGCGACAGCCTGTGCCAGACACATATTGCGTTTAGTGGGAGATCCATTGTTTTATGAACGTATACGCTATGAAGGACGGTGTACTGTTGAAGAACGATTTCGTTTTGAAAAAACGATGGATTCTATAGAGAGATCTCTTTTAAATGTCTATAATCAAAAAAACAAAAATATCGAAGTTAATTATCCGACTTAATTCTTCAAAAGCTCTCTTTACGAAAAATTGTTAATGAAAGATCTTTCACGAAAAATAAATTCACCTCTATTTCCCGCTTTGGTCACTGCTTGTTTGTATCTAATATTTTTGCTGCTACGCTTAGAGGGACAACACTGGGATCCTTCATGGTTCGTTCATGCCGGCGATAAATGGGTGAATAAAGAGCTTGCCCCTGAAAATCTTTATGTGTTTAACCATTCCAATGGTTATGACGGGCAGTTCTATTATCAGATTGCCCTGAACCCTTTTTCCCATGAGCAGACCCATTCTGGAGTTACACTCGACAATGTAGCTCATCGCAGGCAGCGGATAGTGTATCCCTTTCTTGCATGGCTGATCTCTTTTGGGCAGCCCGAATTCCTCCCCGTTGCTCTCATTCTGATTAATTACCTGTCTCTTTGCTGTATAGGGTTTATAGGGGGTGTTTACGCAAGAGGCATAAACCGTCATTCATTATGGGGGCTTGTGTTTCCGCTGTATGCAGGTTTTTTGGTAACGCTTTCACGCGACTTAACTGAGATTCTTGAAATCACCCTTCTTTTGTCGGTTTTTGTATTCATGGCGCGGAATCGAACGCTTTATGCGGCGATTTTCTTGTCGTTCGCAGTATTGACCCGGGAATCCGCCATGCTGGTGGTGGTTGCCTTTTTTATAATTTTTATAACCCATTCCATTCACAATCGAACGATGGATCAACATTGGGAGTTATTTATAGTGCCCGGTACGGTTTATTTGATCTGGCGTGGATGGGTATTCTTTGCTTTTCATCTGAATTTTGAAGTTGTTCCAAGCATGTGGCATGTTATTGGGCTGCCTTTTCAAGGATTTGTTTGTTTCTTCATAAAAACAATTCCTTTTGGCAGATCGGGTAATTATATATGGTTCTCAGAATTATGCCTGATTATTATCTTTACCATATCGGTTTATTTTACCTTCCGATCCAGTCGCGCCAAAAATTATGAAAAATACTCCTGGCTGTTATATAGCGTTTTTATATTTATGCTTACCGATAATATCTGG
>JAABPS010000378.1 GCA_011391835.1 Desulfobacteraceae bacterium | reverse complement strand
GGGGTCGCGCGGGTTGCGGTCCATGAACCTGGGGAGGATTTTGCGCCGCGAGTGGAACAGTTGGAAAAAGAGTTGCGGGACAAGAGCATTCTGGTGATCCAAATCTGGTTGAATCTGGCCTGTCGGGGGGTGGGTGAGGCGGTGAAAACTTTGAGAGAATGTGGTTTTTTCCTCGGAGGTGTCCTTCCCCGCTGGTTTGACAGCGATGGAATGCTGATGCAAAAAATACTTAAAAGACCGGACTGGGAGGGAATCCGCCTACACGGCGATCGCGCCGCACAGATCCTGAAACTGGTTCGGGTGGACTGGGAGCGAAGCACTAAATACCCGGATGTCTGATCGTGGAGGCTTCGCAACTTTTTCATCCGTCGCCCGGTGGTGCTTACTATGGTGTCGAAGGCATCGGGTGCTATGTTTATTTTTCTTGGATTGAAGCCGGCTGCAAGTCGGGGGAATGCATAATAATCGCGTGGAACGAATGCGTGATGGATATATTGCTGCTGTGCTAACGACAGCGCGCCTATCTAATGCGAGTGTTGGCTTGCATCATCTCATATAAAAATGGAATTATGAGTCGTTTTTTTGTTAAAAATGAAACTGTAATTGACACGCAGACAGGTCTAATGTGGACAAAAAATGCTGCTTTATTTGATTTTCCGATGAGTTGGAGTGAAGCATTAAATACTATTAAAGAATTCAATCATTCAGATATCTATGGCTATCATGATTGGAAGCTTCCTAATCGTAAAGAACTGTTTAGTTTGATAAGTCATGAAACGATTAATCCCTGCCTATCTGTTGGTTATCCATTTACCAATGTCTTTACAGGCTACTACTGGACTTCTTCAAGTTGTGAAAGGCTGCCAAACCAGGCATGGTACATCCATTTAGGGGGAGCAAGGGTTTATAAAGGAATGAAATATGGTTCATATATGGTTTGGCCGGTTCGCGTTGCAGAAAAGAATAACAAAAGAGCAGTGTTTCAGACCGGACAACAAAATTGTTTTGATGAAAAAGGTGTTATTATAGATTGTAATAATACGGGTCAGGATGGTGAATTTCAGCCAGGTTTGAATTGCAATAAAGATCGTTTCACAGAAAATACACATTTTGTGGATGACAATGCTACAGGTTTGACGTGGATGAAGAGCGGAAATATTTACAAGGAGATGGTGGATTGGAAGTCGGCTTTTGATTCAGTATTAAAGATGAACAGAGAATGGAAATACGGTTATAATGATTGGCGAGTCCCAAGCATTGTTGAATTGGAAAGCTTAACTGATATGGGCAGACATTCGCCGGCGTTGCCGGCTGATCATCTCTTTACCGACACACAGGATTTTTATTGGTCTTCAACAACAAGTATGTATGATACGAATTATGCATGGGTACTATATCTGATAGACGGAGCTGTTGGAGTGGGATATAAGACGTTAGCGGAGTTTTTTCTTTGGCCAGTTAGGGGAAAAAATAAATATAATTTTATAACGGGGCGAAAAGTTGTCTAAACGCTGGTCAAAACAAGCAATAAGTTTATGAAAAATATTCTGATTACGGCGGTTGTTGCCGATAAAGAGGGCAAAATATTCGAGCTTGAAGGATATGCCGCGGTTGGTATGTCGGCGGATAATTTTACCGCCCTTTCAACAGGCAACACCATAAATATGCCTTATGGCGGAGAATTCATGCTTCTTCCGGACAGACGCCCGGTTGTATTTAACCTGAAAACAAAAAGGCTTGAAACATTAAAAGAAAATCCATATTCGCCGGGCGATCCGGTATTTCCTGTAGCCGCATTCAATTCACCCGGATATGTTATTTCCCATGTAAGCGCTTACAGGGAGAAGCAGGCCGCAAAACAACTGCCTCTTTTTTCGTATGGAGCTATAGGCTGGTACAAGGGTGGTTTCAGGACCGCAGTTATCCTTGTCGATGAGGAAAAGAGGCAGGATCTTAGGTTGATGCCGCTTGAAAAAGTAATTGCCGGCGTTAGGTCAATTAAAAAAAAGATGCCGAATAACAGGCTGTGTGACCATATTGAAAACTGTGCTCTGAAATACGGCTGCCCAGCCGCAAAAAATTTCTTTCTCGGACGCTATGAAGCCCCGCTTCCGACTTCAAAAAACTGCAACGCGCGGTGCATAGGCTGCATATCACTCCAGAGGGACAGCGAAATCAGAAACAGTCAGGACAGGATCTCTTTCACGCCGTCACCCGTGGAGATCGCGGAGATTGCCCTTGAGCACATAGGAAGAGTTAAAAGAAGCGTTGTAAGTTTCGGACAGGGATGCGAGGGTGACCCTCTCCTGGCGGCTCATGTTATTGAACCAGCAATAAAACTGATCCGCTCGAAAACCGGCAGCGGAACAATTAACATGAATACAAACGGAAGCCTGCCGGAAATAATGGAAAGGCTTTTTGATGCTGGGCTTGACAGCATCCGGATCAGCATGAACAGTGTAAGGGAAAAATGTTATGATGCATATTTCCGCCCCAGGGGCTATGGTTTCTCCGATGTAATAAAAAGCATAGACAAGGCGCTTGATAAGAAGATATTTGTTTCAATAAATTATCTTAATTGCCCAGGTTTTACAGATTCCTCCGAAGAAAAAAGAGCTCTCTTTTCTTTCCTTAAAACACATCCCGTTAATTTCTTACAGTGGAGAAACCTGAATTTTGATCCCTTAAGGTATTGTAAAATAATGTCAGGAATTACGTTAATCAGCGAGCCGGTTGGGATAAGTGAGGTGCTTTCCATGATAAGAAAAGAATTTCCGGATTTAAAACACGGATATTTCAATCCACCGAAGGAAATATTTTGACTACTTTTTTATAAACACATTACGCTCATTTATGCCATTTGGAATTCTAATTCCATGATATTTCTTGACAAGCAAACAAAGCAGGTCTACCCTCAGGCGCAAAAAAGTTGAGCTCTTTTTGAAAAGATCTATCCTATTTAGTGCTATAATGTTTAAAAAGAGGCTACAACAAATACGAATTCCAAGTTGAAAGGAGGTGAATTGAATGAAGAAAACAATCGCAATAGTACTTTCTTTGTGTTGTGTGTTTGCTTTTACGGCAGTATCTTTTGCAACCCAAAAGGCAGCTCCGGCAAAAGCCGAAGAAAAAGTGGCGGTCCCGGCAAAGGTTGAAGAGAAAGCTGCGACTTCAGCAAAAGCTGAAGTGAAAGCGGCAGCTCCTGCAAAGGTTGAAGAGAAAGTGACAGCTCCGGCAAAGGCCGAAGAGAAAGCGGCTGTTCCCGCAAAGAAGAAAGTTAAGAAAGTGGCGGTCCCGGCAAAGGTTGAAGAGAAAGCTGCGACTTCAGCAAAAGCTGAAGTGAAAGCGGCAGCTCCTGC
>JAABPS010000377.1 GCA_011391835.1 Desulfobacteraceae bacterium | reverse complement strand
AGATCGAGCGCAAAGGTCTGGGCAGCGAATTTTCGTGCAAAAACCAGGTAAGACATAAAGGGAAACCTGCGCCAATTAAGTTTTCATATTAGAACAGCAAAATATTATCATTAACCAAATCTATAAATATTGACAAACTTGAAAAAATCGGAAGGACTACTCAATCCCCGAAAAACATTTCTTTGAGTTTTCTTCTTCCGGTTGTTGATTTATAAAATTTTTCTTTCTGCCGTGCTTCACCCAAAGTTTTAAATGATTCAGTATGAATTACTGTATATGGTCTATATGGACTACTCGATTTTACTCTACCTGAACTATGCTCTTTCAGTCGCTTTTCAACATTATCAGCAACACCTGTATACGTCCTTGTTTTTGCCTTATTCAAAAGGATGTAAACGTAATAGATGAATTACCTATTGGCGGATCCGCCATTTTGCCCACAAAATGGCGAGATCTCGCCAAACTTTGCACTGCAAAGTTTGGCGGAGAGAGAGGGATTCGAACCCTCGGTGCCGCTTTTGGCAGCACACACGATTTCCAGTCGTGCTCCTTCGGCCAGCTCGGACATCTCTCCGTGTCAATGATTATCCGTGATATTCGGATGATATGGTTCTCCAGCCCAAAACACAAACCCGTGGCGGAGAGGGTGGGATTCGAACCCACGATCCCGTATTCACGGAATACCGCTTTTCGAGAGCGGGGCCTTCAACCGCTCGGCAACCTCTCCATTGCTGCAATATCAGCCGGCAGGTGAGTACCAATATACTTATTTAATAATGAGTGTCAACTTGAATAATTGGTAAAAAAATATCCTTTATTTAACTTGAACAACCCATCCATTTATAGTATTTGTGCCAACAATCAAAAAACTGAGCAAAAGGAATTCAATAATGGCTGACATTATTCCCTTCAAAGGGATTTTATATAATCCTCTTAAAATAAAAAACATGGCCGATGTGGTCACTCCTCCGTACGATGTAATTTCCGAACAGGAGCAGAAACACTTCCACAGCCGTCACCCGCACAACATCATCCAGCTGATTCTGGGCAAGACAACTGAAATAGATTCTGATAAAAATAACCCGCATACACGGGCCGCAGCGTATTATCAGGACTGGGTGAGCCAGGGTATTCTTGTCCGGGACTCCTCCCCTGCATTCTACCTGTCATCGGTTGAATTTACGGTTAAGAACAAACCCATTACACGCTATGGTCTCATCGCCCTGGTTCATCTGGAGCCTTTTGAAAAGGGTGTTATCCTCCCTCATGAAAAAACGTTTTCAGCGGTTAAATCAGAAAGACTTGAACTTATGAAGGTGTGTCATGCCAATTTCAGCCCTGTATTTTCCCTGTATCAGGATGAAGACAATATTCTTCACATGATGAAAGAATCAACCCTGGGAAAGACCCCGGATATGGACATCACCGACGGCCACAACCATATACACAAACTATGGCGGATCACCGATGCGGATATCCATCGCAATGTTCAACATGCCATGAAACAGAAGCGTCTGTTTATTGCTGATGGACATCACCGTTATGAAACAGCTCTTAATTATAGAGATTGGGTGGCCGGGAAGGACCCGCTTTTCTCCGAGCATCATCCAGCCAATTATGTAATGATGTACCTGTCCAGCATGCAGGACCCGGGAATGATTATCCTGCCTGCCCACCGAATCCTGAAGGACATCCCAGATACGGATATGAATCTATTTATACAAAATACCGAAAAATATTTTGATATCATCCCCATTGCTTTTTCTGAACAGGATCGTCAAAAAGCCTTTGGCAGATTGATGACCTCTCTTGAATCAAATGCATCAAAAAACAGCATAGGAGTATTCTTAAAAAACCGGTCTGTTTTTTATATGCTTACCCTGAAACCGGAGGTGATGGACAGAAAGTTTGGCCATGCACTTCCGGACGCATTGAAATGCCTTGATGTAACCGTATTGACCCAGCTTATTCTTATGGACATGCTGGGTTTTAGCAAGGAGCGTCTTGATGACAAGCAGTCCATCGCCTATTCAAGCGTCGCTGAAGAGGCTGTTGCCATGGTAGAAACCGGTAAAGGTGATATGGCGTTTATTCTCAACCCAACACGGATTGACCAGGTAAAAACGGTGGCCGATGAAGGCCTGATCATGCCGAGGAAATCAACGTATTTCTATCCGAAGGTGATAACCGGCCAGGTGATAAACCCGCTTACGCCGTAGCCTTTTTCAACACGGCAACCCCCGGCCTCAATTACGGCGAGAACATATCTTTCACTTCATCTGAATACGAGCCGTCTTCATTGTAAAGAATCAGAGGAGGGCCGTTTTTCATGCCCGCATTTCCCCCCTTGGCGCCTTCCACCAGAATCAATTTCGCAGCAGAATGAACATCCGGATGAATCATCCTGAAAAACTTGGGCTCAATGCCTGTTTTCCTCATACTTATCAATAGATCCGTCAACCGCTGAGCCGCGTAAATCATCACAAGTCTCCCTCCGGAAAGCAGTGTCCGCCAGGCAGTTTTAATTACGTCATCCAGATTCGCATTGATTTCATGTTTGGCCGCTGCCTTCTGGGGGTCAGGGTTTATGCGTCCTGCCTTAATCTTCCGGTAGGGTGGATTGCTTACAACACTATTTACAGGGCCCGATATGTCATCTGCCTTTAATCCCTTCAGGTCTTTGCAGATAATTTTTATGCGGTCCTTCATATGGTTCTCTTCAACATTGAGGCTTGCAAGATGGGCAAGGGATTCCTGAACTTCAACCCCGTATATCTTTATGTTCTGATGCCGATAGGCAAGTATCAGTGAAATAATGCCGCACCCGGCGCCAAGGTCAAGGATCCTGTCGCCTTCCTGCGGCCGGACATGTCCGGCAAGCACAATGGCATCCAGAGAGAATCGGTAACCCGTTTTGCCCTGTTTCACTTTCAATTGACCATTAAAAAATGAATCCGTTGTCAGTTTCTCTGATTGGAATGTCATTTAAGCTTGCATCCTTTCTAACCAAAAGTGCCCCTTGCCTCTTGCCTCTTGCCTCTTTTTTCATCCAATCTTAAATTTTATCTCTTCAACCAAATCTTCCCCCAGCGCGCCATTGACTTTCGCGATCATATCCTTTTTTAAAAATTGAAGCTGCTGCATCCATGTTGAACTGCTGACATACACGATCAATATCTTTCCTTTAAAAGCAGCAGGGCGCGTGTTTTCAGCAATCGGTCCGCCAACCGCATCTTTCCAAAGATCCCAGATCCGTGTCATATCCTGGTCTGCTTCCCGGCGATATTTCCCAAGCAGCCTGCCGACCAGTTCGCCGATATGCTCAGCGTCTTTACCGGATTCTTTTTTTCCTCTCATACCCATTGACTC
>JAABPS010000376.1 GCA_011391835.1 Desulfobacteraceae bacterium | reverse complement strand
AATCCCGCCCGCCGACCATGGCTTTCACGTAACCGGTATCTGCCTCAATGCACAGCAGAGCGGATTCCACCTTTGGTTCCTGCTCCAGCGCCAGATCCCATAAATGGGTATCTTTTATTTTGCTCAGTATTTTAACAAGGATAATATCACCCACATTCAGAACATCCCCGACACGCTTGATAACAACCGATGTATGATCAATCTCAGGGTTGGGTTTTCTGGCCCATTTCATTTTATCAATTTTAATAATTCCAAAATTACTCCCCATGCGGATGAATGCAGAGTTGTTGGTGGTATCCACTTCGATGACGATCCCTTTGACGACGGCTCCTGGTTCAAAAATCACTTCCTCAAACTCTTTTTGAAGTTCTTTGGAAAACGCTTCAATGCTTTGAGGAACGATATGGTTCAGGGGGCCCCGGTAGCCCTGCCGTTTGTCCAAATCGTAAAGGCCTTCAATAATTTCCTCCTGCGCGATTTTCTGCATTTCAATGTTCACCGCAGCGTAGATGCTCAGACCCTCTTCATAGAGAACTTTGGTGCCATATTTTTCTTCCAAATATCTGCGGATATGTTCCGTGTACGAAGGAACTTCTTCAATGTACCAGTTTTTTCTGGGCTTGATATCAAGTTCGGTATTGATGGCCTCCGTTGCCTGGATGTTGGTGATATATCCTTCTTCAACCATCCGGTTTAACACATAAATTTGCCGCTGTTTGGCTCTGTCCGGATATTTGAAAGGAGAATACCGGCTTGGAGCCTGGGGCAGACCTGCCATCATGGCACATTCTGCGAGATTCATTTCTTCCACGGCTTTTCCAAAATAATTTTCCGAAGCAGCCTGAACGCCATAGGCGCCGTGACCCAGATAAATCTGGTTCAGGTATAAAAAGAGAACTTCATCCTTGGTAAACGATTTGTCGATACGGTATGCAAGAATCGCCTCTCGAATTTTACGTATATAGCTTTTTTCAGGAGATAAAAGAAATGACTTGGTAACCTGCTGGGTGATGGTGCTGCCTCCCTGAACAATGGAAAACGCTTCGATGTTTTTGAAAAATGCCCGGATAATACTGTATAAATCAATACCGCTGTGCTGGTAAAATCGAGAGTCCTCAGCGGCAATAAACGCTTCCCGTAGCATGACAGGTATTTTTTCCAGAGGCACCACAATTCTTCGTTCATTAAAAAATTCAGCGATTTTCCGGTTATCATCTGAGTAGACGGTCGTGATAATAGGCGGACGATATTCTGCAAGGGTTGATATCTTGGGCAGACTTTTGTTGAGGATAACGTATGTTCCTACAGTTCCGATGAATCCATACACAACTGCAAAAAAGGCAGCCCATAAGGACCACCTGAATATTTTGGTGGACAGTTTCCCTTCGTCCCGTCTGGCGCGGTTTTTAATGATTTGGGATGTGGTTTTTTCTTCCAGCATGATTTATATACCCTTCACATGGCCTTTTATAAACAGGCAGAAATGAAACGGCCCATCAAAACTGCGAATGAATAAAAGGCACACAATTGAATAATTTCAAAATTTATCAAAAAAGACATGTTAAAGCAAGCTGCTTTCGTATCATGGATAAACAGAAAAAACAAATTGACTTTGACCGAATATATGGTTTACAGATTTGAACATATAAAAATCCATATCTTTTTGATATGTTAAGCAACTGTCAGCGCAATTTGGTTTGAAATTAAACCTCAAGTAGAAAGTCCATAATGGTGCTAAAGGGTGAGAATTTGGTAAAGCTTGATTTCAGTAAACTGGGAGGCTTGGTGCCGGCCATTGTCCAGGACTATACAACCGGCGAAGTGCTGATGCTCGCATTTATGAATCAGCAATCCTGGGAGGCAACTCTGGATACAGGAATGGCCACATATTACAGCCGCAGTCGAAAGAAACTCTGGAAAAAGGGAGAGACGTCTGGAAATGTGCAGATCGTCAGGGAAATAAAGATTGACTGCGACGACGATACCGTACTTCTAAAAGTAGAACAAACTGGAGGCGTTACCTGCCATACAGGACAGCGGAGCTGTTTTTATCGATCTATTGACAGGAAATCAAAAGAAGTGGTTAACGATCCGGATGCAAGGGGGAAATAATCCATGAATACAAAACTAAAACTCGGTATTCCCAAGGGAAGCCTGCAGAACGCTACCATTGAGCTGTTTAAACGGTCCGGCTGGAAGATTGACATCAATGGAAGAAGTTATTTCCCGGAAATTAATGATGACAGCATTGAATGCGCCATCTGCAGAGCACAGGAAATGTCCAGATATGTGGAAAACGGAACATTGGATGCGGGGCTGACAGGGAAAGACTGGATTGCGGAGAACAATTCAGATGTGCATGTGGTTACAGATCTTGTGTATTCAAAAGTCAGTTCACGGCCAGCAAGATGGGTCCTGGCGGTTCCTTACGATTCGTCCATCCAAAAACTGGAAGACCTGAAAGGTAAAAAGCTCGCCCCGGAGCTGGTTGAATTTACCAGGAACTATTTTTCTCAACGAGGTGTTCCGGTAACGGTAGAATTTTCATGGGGAGCTACGGAAGCAAAGGTTGTGTCCGGCCTGGCGGATGCGATTGTGGAGGTGACGGAAACCGAAAGTACCATACGGGCCCACGGCTTAAAAATCATTCATGAACTGATGCAGACAAATACTCAGCTTATTGTGAATCGAACCGCCTGGAAGGATTCAAAGAAACGGGAGAAGGTGGAACAGATTGCCCTGCTGTTAAAAGGGGCGCTGCTTGGAGAAAAGCTGGTTGGGCTGAAGATGAATGTTCCTGAAGACAAACTTGAAGCCGTCATTTCTCTGCTTCCCAGTTTGAATGCACCGACTGTATCGTCTTTATATCAGTCAAAATGGTTTGCCGTAGAATCCGTTATTGATTCAGGCGTTGTCAGAGAGCTGATTCCAAGGCTCTTGAAAAGCGGAGCAGAGGGAATTATTGAATATCCGTTGAATAAGGTGGTTTAACAAAAATTGGGCGAGTGGCAAGCGGCGAGAGGCGATTGGGTAGCAGAATGATTTCCAAACGGATTGAAGGTATTACGTCATTTATTGTCATGGATGTTCTGGAGCGGGCACATGAAATGGAACGCCAGGGGATCGACATCATTCATCTGGAAGTGGGTGAGCCCGATTTTGATACACCAGCGTGCGTAAAGGAGGAAGCCTGCCGGGCCCTTGATGAGGGACATACCCATTACACCCATAGTCTCGGCATGATTGAACTGCGAGAAGCCATTTGCGAACATTATTTCAATCAATATCATGTGTCCGTTGACCCGGATCAGGTCGTCATTACTTCCGGAACATCCCCGGCCATGCTTCTGATGTTTTCCGTGCTGCTTGACCAC
>JAABPS010000375.1 GCA_011391835.1 Desulfobacteraceae bacterium | reverse complement strand
ATGGCAGTTTGGCTCTCAGGCTGTTATAATGGATGGAACTGGCGACGAGTTCTTTGCCTGTTCCGCTTTCGCCTCTGATTAAAACCGTGGTGCTGCTTCTGGAAACCTGGGAGATCATCTGAAATACTTCACGCATTTTATTGCTGTTTCCAATGATATTGGCAAATTGATACTTTTTTTCAAGTTCACCTTTTAGTCTTAGATTTTCCTCTTTAAGTCTTTCTTTTTCAATACGAATGACCTCAAGGTTAATCACATGGGTTGCAATCATGGTCGCCACAATGGATATGATTTTTCTACCCTCCATGAGCGAATAGGATGCATCATAGGGTTTGTCAACACTAATGGCACCGATCACGTGGCTGCCCTTTTTTATGGGAACGCATATAAATGATAATTCTTCATCCTTTTTGGACTTTCTGGTATCCGTTCGGTCAAGGAATAACGGTTCTTCACTAATTTTGGGAATGGTGACTGCTTTTCCGGTTTGGATGACTTTCCCCGTGATACCTTCTCCAAGCTTATATTTGCCTTTGCGCATTGCATGCTTGGAAATTCCATGAGCGATTTCAATGCTGATTTCATTCCTGAGAGGATTTAGAAGGGAAATAGTGCCTCGAACCATCCCCATAGATTCAGAAAGAATGTTCAACACATTGTAGAGTGATTTTTCGAGTTCCAGCGACTCATTCAGCGTATTGCTGATTTCATAAAACAACGTAATTTTTTCAATTTCTTTCATGGAAGCACCTTGTTTCAACTATCATTTTTGAAAAGTCATTCAATGAATATAACAAATTTGTAATATGGGCAACATCTATTATTTTTTGTCAGCTATTGCGACCGATTTTTTCGAAAAAGATAAGGAAAAACTAAAAAATACTAAATTGTATTAAATAGGGATAAGACTTTACAAAAATGTATGAAAAATTTTGATCGAAAAATTGTTAGACATTCTAACGAGATGTAATAACTGCAAAAACTTCATTTGCCCTTTTATGGCACACCTTTTGCCTATAAGGGTTTAGTATTTCATCACATCAATACTCGGTCAGCAGACTATGGATAAAACAGAAGCAGGGCTATTACAGCGTAAGCAGAAAGATCTGTTCAAACACTTTGTAAGTGGAAAAGAAGGATCATTATTAGAAAGGCATACTGTTTTGTTAGATGATTATTTTCAGGAAAGCTTCGGTAAAAGTACCGCCGGCATGGAAATGAGCATTCGTAAAAACCCCTATGCTATTGTAGCACTGGGAGGATATGGACGAAAAGAACAGTGTATTTATTCCGACGTGGATGTCCTGTTTTTATTTGAAAAAAAGGTACCTCTCGAAGCTGAACAACTTGTGCGGGATATTATTTATCCACTTTGGGATATAGGTCTTGATGTGGGTCATTCTACGCGATCCATTCGGGATTGTCTGAGTCTTGCGCGAAAAGATTTTGAGGTTTTTGCTTCGCTTTTAGACAGCCGTTTTATCTGCGGCATGTCAAATTTGTATGCAGAATTAAATGATCGTTTAAGAACAAAAGTAATCCGATCCCGGGTTGAAAAAATAATTAATGAACTTGTGAAGCGAATGAAACAGCGACATGCAAAACTTGGCGACTCTTCGTATCTGCTTGAACCGAATTTAAAGGAAGGAAAAGGAGGTTTGAGAGATTACCATGCCATGCTTTGGGCTGCGCGTGTCATCATTGATCTAAAAACTCCTGAGGACCTTGTTTTTAACGGGTTTCTTTCAGACGATGAGTTTAAGAATCTTTCCACCTCCCTGTCGTTTGTTTTTGATGTGAGAAACAGGCTTCATTATGTGTCCGGCAGAAAATGCGATCAGCTTTATTTTGAATATCAGACGATGCTGGCAAAGGAGATGAAGTTTCATAAGGAAAAAGGACAAACACCGGTAGAGCGGTTTTTGAGCACGCTTCATGAACAGATGCAGTATATCAAACAATACAGTTCCATATTTTTTACTGAGATAGGAAATGCACATAAAAAAATAACAATAAAAAACAAAATAAAAAATAAACCGAAGGATCATCGGGTTATTGTTTCAAGGAACATGCTTCATTTTAAATCATCAACAGATGTAGTTACATCGCCGATACTTTTAATTAGTATATTCGCGGAAAGTGTGAGATTAGGGATTCCTATTGGCGCTGAATCGAGAAGAATTATCAAAGAGTTTAACTATCTGATTGATATCGACTTTTTAAAATCAAAACCGGTTGTCGATTCATTTGAGTATATTTTGCTAACATCCGCACCGGCCTTCAATGTCTTAGATGACATGCTGGATATGGGTGTGCTGACACAAATCATTCCTGAATTTAAGAGAATTGAGAATAGAGTTCAGTTTGATGAATATCATCTGTATCCAGTAGATAAACACTCCTTGAAAACCGTTCAACTTATCAAAGGTTTCACTGATCCGAACATGGCGGAAACGAACGGGCTGTACGGGATAATTTGCAAGGAGTTATCCAGCCATTTAAAGTTGTTGATGTGGGGGGCACTCCTGCATGATATCGGAAAAGGGGAAAATGATGGGAGTCATTCAATTTCAGGTGCAAAAACGGTTAGAAAAATACTTAACAGGATTGGATATGATGATGATAATATTGATACCGTCGTATTTTTAGTAAAGGAACATTTGTTGTTAAGTAAAATAGCTACCCGAAGAGATATATCGGATGAAGAAACTGCTATTTTTTGTGCGAAAAAAATAAAAAGCGCTGAACGATTGAAGATGCTGTATCTGCTGAGTGTTGCCGATGCGATGGCAACTGGGCCCAAGGCCTGGAGTGATTGGTTTTCATCATTATTAATGGATCTTTTTTTAAAAGTTATGAATATTTTAAAAAAAGGAGAACTCGCATCCGAAGAAGCACTTCAACTCATCGAGAAAAAGAAATCCTATGTTAAAGAAAAATATCGGCGAACGAAAAATAAAAAAGACCTTGAAACTATTATAGACTATATGTCCCCTAGATATCTTTTATATACGGATAAAGAAGATATTATAACCCACGTGGATTTGTATGAAAAACTTGGCCAGAATAAATTTGTCTGGACGATCAATCAACGTGAATCAGAC
The DNA here is from genome assembly GCA_011391835.1 of Desulfobacteraceae bacterium. Lineage (GTDB taxonomy): Bacteria > Desulfobacterota > Desulfobacteria > Desulfobacterales > JAABPS01 > JAABPS01. The sequence goes on along the minus strand of JAABPS010000375.1, from coordinate 271 downwards.
GATACAAGGACCGTCACAGTATGTGCAAAAGACCATCCAGGACTTTTCTCAAAAATAGCAGGGGTTCTTACATTTGGTGATCTTGATATTCTTGATGCGCAATTGTTTACATGGAGAAACAATATTGCACTGGATATTTTAAAAGTCAAACCACCCCCATACAAAATCTTTGAAGATGATGTCTGGCTTGCTGCAGGAGAAAATCTGAATGCTGCCATTTCCGGTGAACTTGATCTCGATTATGCGTTGAAAGAGAAGATCGTATCCTATC
>JAABPS010000374.1 GCA_011391835.1 Desulfobacteraceae bacterium | reverse complement strand
TTTGAACAAGAATTGACCTTTGTTTTTTTTCAAGCGCGACTTCCGGTGAATGAGCCGTGTCAGTGATTTCATTCACAGGATTTACAGAATTTCCCGCTCCAGGATTATCAAGTGAATCTGTTTTTTTCCGAAACCGGTATTCCAGCGACTTAATTCTGTTTTTGCACGTATTTACGGCAATTCTGTGAAGCCAGGTGGAAAAAGACGATTCAAAGCGGAATTTCTTTAACGCTTTGAAAGCCTTAATAAATGTTTCCTGGGCCTGTTCGCTGGCTTCCTGATAATCCTGTAAAAACCAATGACAAAGGTTAAATATCTTATCCTTATGTCTTAATGCCAGATCATCAAAGGCGCGTTTATCTCCTGACTGAAAAGCGCGAATAAGCTGTTCATCCTCTATTGATGATTCGTTATGATGATCCGGTTTTGTATTCATTTACTTAGACAAGTGTTTGAACAGTTTGTTCCATGTTTATTAACGTCTAAATACGATATTTTTACAGGATGATCAAATAAAAGGAGATTTTTCAGCATTTGTAAAAGTAGAACCCGGCAAACTCCTTGCAATGGCATAGCCTGTATGATAAATTTTTAATACTTTTTATACAGGTTTAGTTAGGCGTACGATCGGGAGGATACATGAACGATTGGGGCATCCCTGACTGGCTCGAAAAGGAAGTGAAGGGGCGAGATAAGACTTGTGTTTATTGTGGCGTCCAGATGATTCAGCAGATGCCTCCACGAGGCCCCCGGAAAGCTGTGGCAACGTGGGAGCACATCATCAACGACGAAGGTATTGTCAGTCGGGAGAATATTGCGCGATGCTGTGCCGCGTGCAATTCGAGCAAAGGGACAAAGAAGCTATCTGATTGGATTCAGTCGAGTTACTGTAAAAAGCATGGAATCAACAAAGGCACGGTTGCGGAAGTGGTGAAAAAAGCGTTGCGGGCTGGCGCCTAAAAATGCGCTTCACGCAATTCGGCCAGAAAAGCGGCCCGAACAGTGCGAGCTACACGATCGAAAGCCTGACATATAAAGAGGTTGAAGATTCTTAACACATAGATTTTTTGGAGGTGTCTGTATGGATTTTGAGCTGAATAAATCACAAATAGAAATACAAAAAGCGGCACGGGATTTTGCCAAAGGTGAGTTTGATAAAGATTTGGCTATAGAACTGGATAAAAAGCATGAATTTCCAAAAAAGATCTGGCAGAAAGCCGCGGAACTTGGATTTATCGGGATCCATTTTCCAGAAAAATATTCGGGCCAGGGGCTTGGCGTGCTGGAAAACATCCTCGTTGCGGAGGAATTTTGCAGCAGAGACTCAAGCATTGGCTGTGCATTGATTCTATCTCCCTTCGCGTCTGAGTGTGTGTTGCGATTCGGCAGTGACGCGCAAAAAGAGAAATACCTGATTCCTGTAGCAGAAGGAAAAATGCTCTCGGCCGGAGCTTTTACGGAGCCCGATCATGGGTCAGATATCACATGTATGAATACGACCGCTGTGAAGGACGGGAAAGAGTGGGTGATCAATGGAACAAAAACATTTATCACCAACGGCGGACTCGCCGGTTTTTACATCGTTCTTTGCCAGACAGATCCTGAAGCCAAACCGTCTTACAGGGGGATCAGCATGATCCTTGCAGATGCGGATACAAAAGGGATTACAGCAACCGATGTTGGCGAAAAGATGGGAATACGGACAACTGCCACAGCGGAAGTGAATTTTAAGGATGTGCGGGTGCCGATAGAAAATATCGTTGGTGAAGAGGGAAAAGGCTTTTATCAGGTTTTGGAGTTCTTTGATGAAAGCAGGATTTTAATTGCCGCCCAAGCGCTGGGAACAGCCCAGGGCGCTTTTGATCGGGCTCTTGATTATGTAAAGCAGCGGGAGCAATTCGGGCAGAAACTTGCTCAGTTTCAGGTCACTCAGCATAAACTGGCTGATATGGCTACGAAGATTGAGCTGGCCAGACTTATTACCTATAAAGCGGCATGGAATTATGATCAGGGTCGCATTGATCCAAAACTGACGTCCATGGCAAAAATGTACGCCGCGCGAACGGCTGTGGAAGTTGCCGATGAAGCGATTCAACTGCATGGCGGATACGGATATATCGCTGAGTATGAAGTGGAACGTTTTGCCAGAGACGCAAAGATCACAGAGATCTATGAAGGGACAAAAGAGATCCAGAAGAATACCATCGCCAGCGCAATTATAGGGAAAATCAAATAAAGGTTAAAGGAGGCTCTATGATGTTAGAACTCGTTAAACGGACGATGCTGACAGGTATCGGCCTTGCCCTGGTAGCAAAGGATGAACTGGTCGATCTTGCCAAAGACATTGAAAAAAAGCTGGACATGACTGAGACAGACGGGAAGAACTTTTTAGATGAAGTAAAAAAGAAATACGATGAGGCGCAGGTCAAACTGGAAGACCGCGTTGAGAAGACCGTGAAAGAAATTTTAAAAAAAATGGATGTGGTTACCGGAGAGGAAATAAAGGGCCTGAAAAAGGAGATAAGGGATTTGAAGAATGCGATTAGTAAGGAATAAACATGCCGGATGAATTAAAAATTATTTAGATAATCGAAATCGAAATCGGGATCGCAATCGAAAAAGAATAAAATGACACTTGGACATGAAAATCTTGATGTCTACCGCCTTTCAATCGGCTATGTCGCCTGGGTTTTCGAGAAAGCCGGCAATCTGAGCGGTGTCCACCGACCTGCGCGGGATCAATGGCTTCGAGCCAGTCAGTCGATACCGTTGAATATTGCCGAAGGTAATGGCAAGACGGCTGAAGCTGATAGAAGGCGTTATTTCGAAATCGCTCGTGGTTCGGCCATGGAATGTGCCGCAATCCAGGATGTTTTGGTGGTCGGGAAAGCACTTGCCGAAACCGAAAGCCAGGAGCGCAAGGTCGAGTTGGACCGCATGGCAGCGATGCTCAGTCGATTGGGTGGAAGAGGCTATTGTGTAAAAGAAGACTCCTCGGTCTATGGATTTGAGCAAATCGATTTCGATATCGATAGCGATTTCGATCCCGAAGAAACTAAATCCTAAGCAGATGCCCAGCGTTGGATGTAAATGAAAATAGAATGGCAGAAATATATCTGGTCCGACATGGTCAATCCACATGGAACACAGAGAGGCGGTGGGCAGGTCAAGCCGATCCTCCTTTGACAGAACTTGGTCGGGAGCAGGCGAAAGTTGCAGTCAAAAAGTTTAAGGAAATGTGTTTTTCATCCATAACCAGTTCCTCCCTTCAACGCGCCCGCGAGACAGCATCCATCATTTCAAACTTATTAGAAATAGAACTGCTTGAGTCCATTCCTGATTTAAATGAACGTCATGCTGGACAAATCAGCGGGTTA
>JAABPS010000373.1 GCA_011391835.1 Desulfobacteraceae bacterium | reverse complement strand
ACCGAATATATTGAATCGGCTATTCGAAAGCTTAGTCATGAAGTGTCCGTATTTGAGGACCGACGGCATCTCATTCCGGGAAGGATCAGATTCCGGTCGCCATTCCTCCATCGGCTGGATATCAACATTATCAATCGAAAACTGCTGGCACTGGCCAAGTCCGTCAAGCCGGACATCGCCATCGTCACAGGCGGTAATAGAATAGCAGCGGAAACCATCCGCCGCTTAAAAAATCTAAGCATTATTAACGTGTTATGGACCACCGATCCTGCTCCATATTTTGAACCATTAGTTACCGGGGCGGCATTTTATGATTACATCTTCTGTCAGGGTACGGAAGCGATTGAAATGGTAGCGCGGGCCGGAGTCACAGGCGCCCAATGGCTGCCGATGGCCTGTGATCCCGATTATCATCATCCTGTTGAATGTACTTTGGCAGACAGGAAAAAATATGGCAGCGATATTGTTTTTGTAGGGTCCTATTATCCTAAAAGGGCGGCGCTTTTTGAAAAAATAGTCGATTTTGATTTTGCCATATGGGGGCCGGGATGGGACGCCGTTGATCGTAACTCGCCTCTATGCCGATGTGTCAGAGGCGCTCATACAACGCCCTCTGAATGGTTGAAGATATACAGCGCCTGCAAGATTGTTTTGGCTACCCACTATCAGGATCCGCAAAACAGATTCCCTGTTTATCAGGCCAGTCCACGTATATTTGAGGCTTTGGCATGCAGGGCATTTGTAATGTGCGACGATCAAAGAGATGTGTTTTCCCTGTTTCAGGACGGCGGAGATCTTGTTAGATTTTATGATGCTTCAGATCTGGTGAACAAAGCAAAGCATTATCTGGCGTATCCCGAAGAAAGAGATAAGATCGCTGAAATGGGAAACAGCAACGTTCTGAAAAATCACACATATATCCACCGGATAAAAGAACTCTTCTCCACGATCGGTAACAGGGCATGAAAGATATTCCCCCAAAAAGAATTCTGCATATTGTCGAAGATTTAAAAGTCGGCGGCCTAGAAAAGATATTGGCGTCTATTGTCCTGTCTCTCGATAAGTCCAGATACGACATACAGGTCTGGTGTCTGGCGAAGGGCGGGCAGATAGCTGAGGAATTGATCGAACAGGGGATTCCCGTACGGATTCTCGGTCTGAAAGGCTATTACAATCCCCTGCGGATTGCAGCACTTGCCCGCATCATGAAGAAGGAGAATTTTCACATCATCCATACACATGGCTATTTCGCCGGAACATTCGGCAGGTTCGCGGCGATTCTGGCCGGTATTCCGGTTATAATCGCCCATGTTCACAGCACTTACTATGACTATGGTAAAAGGAATCTCTTAATCGAGAGGTTTCTTTCCTCTTTCACGGATAGAATCGTCTGCATTTCTCAAGCGGTTGAAAGATTCGTAACCGTCAACGAAAAAATTCGCAAAGAAAGAACCTGCATGATTTATAACGCAGTAACTTCGCCTGATAAACTCCTGAACGACCAGCAAAGAAAAAAAATGCGGGCGTCTCTGGGTTTTGATGCCGAGGCGATAGTCATTGCGGTCGTCGCCTCTCTCACGGTCAATAAAGGTCATGGGATCTTACTGACCGCCTTCAAAAAAATCTTCATAAGCCATCCGTCGGTAAGGCTGCTTATTGTCGGCGACGGCCCATTGCGGGAGCAGCTTGAGGCATCGACGCGGCAACTGATGGTGGATCAGGTGGTTGTGTTTACGGGAATACGAAAGGATGTCTTTGACTTGCTGCAGATTTCGGACATCTTTGTTTTGCCAACTCAGATTCGTGAAGGTCTCGGAGTCGCGTTGATTGAAGCAATTGCTGTTGGTCTTCCGGTCATCGGAACGAATATTGGCGGCATACCCGAAGTCATTGAAGATGGCGCAAATGGAATTCTTGTCTCGCCGGTAAATTCCGAAGAGTTGGCTCAGGCATTTGAAAAACTGATTGATGATAAAGAGCTGAGAAGCAGTATGGGCTTTCGTGGTAGACAGATTTATGAGGAAAAATTCACGATAGTCCGGATGATTCGCCAGATAGAGAATCTTTACGAGCATTTGCTTGAAAGAAAAAACAGTGCCTTCAGAACCTAAAAACATCCTTTATTTTTCTTCGTTTGGGAATCTAAGGTGGGGCGGTCAGAAAAGCCTCTTCCATCTGGTAACCCGCTTGGACAAGCAAAAGTATCGACCATATGTCGTGTTGCCCACGGATGAAGATTTTGCAGAAGCGTTGCGACAGAAAAATGTAGAAATCGTTATTCAAAATTTACCATCAACAAATTTATTCAATCCGTTTCTACTTCTGTCAACCATCAGATTTCTGTTCAAGTTGATTAATGATTATGAGATTGCGTTGATCCATACGGATGGTCCAAGGAATACACTCTATGCTGGATTGGCCGCAAAATTCAAACGTCGACCCCTGGTGTGGCATATCCGGTCTTCAGAAAAAGACCGGTACGATGCCCTGCTCGTTCCCTTATGCACAAAGATTATTCTGGTTGCAAACGCTTTGCGACGCAGATTCGCCTGGACAAGAAACAACAAGAAGTTCACGACTATTCACAATGGCGTGGATTTGAGCGAGTTTGATAATTCTGCGTCTTTATGCCCCAATATCAGATCAGAGTATAATATGGGCGAGGATGCAATTCTAATTGGGTCCTTTGCGAGAATCGATGCCATGAAAGGACAGCGTCATCTCATAGAAGCTTGTGAAAAACTAAGAAAAATATTCCCTTTCAAACTTTTCTTGTATGGTGAGGTTTTCGATCAAGACTATTATCACGCGTGCATTAAAACGATAGAAAAGCTGGGTCTCCAGGAATGTGTTGTTTTCGGGAATCATAAAAAAGATATTTTTTCGATTATGAAAGAAATGGATCTTGTCGTGTTAAACTCACCCATTGCAGAAGCTTTCTCACGCTCTGTCATTGAGGCGATGGCTGCCGGAAAACCTGTGATTGTTACCGATGTTGGCGGTTCCGCCGAGGCGATTGAGGAAGGTGTTTCGGGATTTGTTGTTACTCCCGGGGATACGGAAATGCTGGCGGATCGAATGGTCAGGCTGGGGAAAGATAAAGAACTCAGGGAGAAGTTCGGTTTTGAAGCACGAAAAAGAGTCGAGAATCTCTTTACCATTGAAATGAATGTTGAAAAAACGGAGCTTATATATGCAGAGCTTCTCGGAGGCAAGACGCATTGAAACAGAATGAAGCCCGATGTAATTTCTGTGCCGGAGATAATTTTAAAATTATAGAGGATGGTGAAAAGCCTTATTTTGTTTTAAAATGCCTACGTTGCGGTCTTGTTTTTGTTAATCCAGTTCCGGATCTATCGTATTTGGCAACACATTATGACGAA
>JAABPS010000042.1 GCA_011391835.1 Desulfobacteraceae bacterium | reverse complement strand
ATAGAAAACGGTCATTATTGTAATTGCGACACAGTCTCTATGCCCAGGCGCTGGAGGAGTTTGATGGCGCAGGCGCGCTGACTGCCTCATATACCTACGGCGACGATCTGATCAGCCAGGTGCGGGAAGATAAGAAGAAGTGGGTTACAAATTACTTCCACTACGACGGCCAGATGTCCACGAGGCAGCTCTCTGGTTTGAGCGGAAACATCACCGACACTTATACGTATGATGCGTTCGGCATTCTCACCAGCAGTACCGGCTCTACTGTAAATAATTATCTCTACACAGGCGAACAGTACGATCCCAATGCCGGGTTCTATTGCCTGAGAGCGAGGTACATGAATACTGAAGTTGGGAGGTTTTTAAGTAGTGATCCGTTTGAAGGAATAGATTTTGATCCAGCCACATTGCATCGCTACCACTATCCTTTAAGCTGTTTTTTTATTGGAACCTCTTAAGTTCATTTCTGTAAAAAATCCATTCAGGCGTGTAAAGAATAGAGCCGAAATCCATATCATACCAGGGGGAAAGGGTTCCATCCTTCGGGTTTTTAAGAATATGCATGTCCTGAGCAGGCATGTAGGATTGAGCGAGAAGGAAAACAGTTTTTCCTGTTGTCCTGTTTTTAGCCATATCCACAACGATTACTGCGTGACCGGGGAATCCTCCCTTTACAAAGATATCTCCAATTTTCATATCCGCGATTGTGGAAACGGGTTTTAGTTCTCTGCTTAATGAGTGGCTCCCCGCATAGGTAAAAACAGTATCTAAATAGTTTCTGAAATTGGCATAGGATGAATCCGCCATCGCTTTTTTAATCCAGGAGACGCTATTTCCCTGAACAACCGGACGAAATCCTTCAGCCCATTGGGTAAATAACGCCGGATGACCGCTGGTGAAATTAAAATGGATCGATGCAACGTCTTTTATGGAATACAGATATTCAGCCCGCAGCCGCATCACTGCGTCTGCGCACTGCTGAAGATCTCTCGAACCTGTATCGATATCTATCACGGCAACATGCACATCCTGGTTTGGCTTTTTTCTGCCATTGTAGAGATAGACAGCAGCGCCTTTTCGTTTCAGGGGCAGATGACGAAGCCAGCCCGCAAATGACCCGGATTCCACGTTTACCCGTTCAAATCCGTCCGGTACGTCAATGAGGTCAATTACTGCTGAATCAGTGTGTTGATTCTCCATCCAGGGATAGACAAAAGCGTAAGCTCTGATGGGCAGCATGAGAAAAAGAAATAAACATAATGTCAGGTTTAATCTGGCTTTCATTATTCTTAGGAATAAAATTTGATTTAATATCCTGTTGGCGAAAAATGCATAAAATCTTTCTGCTTTCCTTCAATTTCCCCGCCCCATTTAAATCCAATGGATTTCAGCTCCATTACAATGGGGCTTTGGCTGGTGAGACTGCCGGTTTGATCCGGATGCCATTTCCCGCCTTTGATGAGTTTGCATTGCGGGCCATAGGTTATGCAATTATCATATAAACCATTTTGTCCGGTGTTGATATCAATGGCGATGCCAAACGAATGATAGCTGAATTCCGTGCGATTGCCCTGGTGATCCACATTTCCTTTTGTCATGCCGACCCTGTACCCCACAACATCTAAAACAGGCTGATTCTGCTGTTTGAGTTTTCGCAGGGCGGTTTCGATTTTCCCTGCAAATTGTTTGCAGACGCTAAACCGGTTGATGCCAGGGATAGCAATCTCCACCTGATCTTCCTCACATACCGTGCAGCCTGTGTCCTGATGAATTTCATGGGAGGACAAATCGGTGTAGGGGTGTTTCACTTGTTTAAATTCAATGGCTTTACGCTGATGAACGTTCCATTTATAGGTGCTGTAGGTGCAGGTTTTGGGCGGTTCTGCAAAAACAGGGCCGATGTAAAGCAGTATGAAAAGTAGCAAAAAAATACAGTTATGCATGCCGTTTCCGTGAAACAGGGCTGACTATAGAAAGTGGGTCATGACAAAGATACGGTTTAAAAAATACCCGGGGATGTTTGCTGTCTGTTTTAAGATCAGGCCGCCCTGATCAAAAAGACAGCGTATCCCCGGATATTCTAACATAGGTTTTAAAAATTATTTCTGTTCCTGACTTGTCCCATCTATTTGCCAATGAACAGCTTTTTCGGGTTCTCGACCATCATGATATTTATCTGTTCATCTGTTACGCCCTTTGCCTTGAGGGCAGGAAGAACATTCTGGGATATGTGATCCATCCGCCAGTTGGCAAGCGACTTCAGAACTGCTTCCGGCGCTTCAATGGGTCTTCCCAGCCAGGCGTTTACCGTGTCATGAGAGAGCATAATCTGATTTGCATATCCCTCTTTGCAAAGGTCAGCAATATTTTGAACAATGACATTGGTTGGGTTGAATATATCAAGGCCAATCCGGTCAAAAGCAATATAGACGCCTTTTTTAAGAATTGCCTTATGATATTTAGTGTCTCCTGAATTGGATACATGGCCAATCATGATTTTCTTCGGATTCGCTCCCTCCTTGAGGAAAAGCTCGGCCTGTTCAACCCCGCCTGAGGGGCCTGACGTGTGGGTGATAATGGGAACGCCCGTAGCCTTTTGCGCAATCACCGCAGCCTTCAGAACCGCTGTTTCGTACGGAGAAATAGGCCCGCCGCCGCTCGTTCCGACCTTGATGACCCCAGCCTTTACCCGGCTCTTGCCGATGCCTTCGGTAATCTCTTTAATAAACAGCTCCGATATCATTTTGGAAATGTCTGTGCCATACCAGTCCAGCCGGGTTTTGAAATAGGTTGGAGATCCTTCATCTTCCGTGTAAAGACCTGTGGAGCATATAATGTTGATGCGGGTTCTCATGGCAAGGGCTTTGTAGAGCTTAGGATCGCGTCCGCCGACATCATTGGGCGTGGCATCGATGATTGTATTGATTCCGTATTTTTTAGCTGCATTGATGGCGTCAACGTTTGTTTTAAAAACTGCATTGTAATTATAGGGTGCAATGGTGTCGTCCGCAAACCAGCCGGGATACGCAAAGGCGAAATGTTCATGTACCAGCGATATTCCCAGCTTGTCTGGCGAAACGGGTCCCAGAACTGTGTTCACCATCACCGGCGGGGGTTCCTTTATTTGCTGCTGTTCTGCCGAGACCACGATAGACACAGATATGAGAAGCAGCAAAACAGGGATTGATCGTGTAAAAAATTTTTTAACGCTTTGCCTGAACATGTTTTCTCTCCTTTTTGTTAAGTTGTAAAAAAGCATCGTGCCAAATGCAATGGCCTGAAAACGACACATGGTTTCATTTTCAGGCAATACAGCTTCGTTGTCAACAGGGAAGCTCTCTGTGGTAACCGCAGGCTTTGTACCGGTTAAATTTCAATAAGCGTGTCCAAGAGTTTTTATCACATTTTAATCGCAGTATGTGATTTTTTATGCTGGAAATTTCATGTCCGGGTAAAGTTTTTCGGTACATTCCGGACACAAGCCGTGACTGAATTCTGCTTCCGAGTGTTCTTTAATATAGGTTTCTATCTGATTCCAGTAGCCCTTATCATCTCTGATTTTTTTGCATGATGCGCAGATAGGCAAAAATCCACTTAATTTTTTAACCTGGGATAATGACTCATTTAGTTTTTCAATGAGTTCTTCCTTTTCTTTAGCGATCTGTTTTTGTTCTTCAATATCCAGTCCGATGCCGATTAAATATTGTATATGATCGATAGCAAGCTTAAGACCGGTAAAATAATAGGGAATGGCCCTGCCCTCCTTTGTCAGAAGCTTGGCTTCGACCGTTGCTTTTCCTTCCTTAAAAACATTATCGATTGAATTCTTAACGGATGCTTTATCGTCAGGGCTGATGAAGTCAAGCGGATTCATGTTCAGAACTTCCTTTGTGGAAAAACCGGTGATGGTTTCAAGATTTCTATTCCACCGTATAAAATCACCCATTTCATTAAATAGATACATAATTCCCGGAAGACTGTTAATGAGCGACTCAGATAGATTCTTCTCCTGCTGTATCTGCTTTTCGATATGTTTTCGTTCTGAAATATCATGGATAATTGAATACAGCACTTTTTCATTATCCACCTCGATGGGGCCGCTGAAAACCTCAACATCTCTTATTTCGCCACTGGCCAGTTTATGCTGAAAATTAAAATAATTACGGCTTTCTGATTTGGCGCTTTGCATTTCCTTGAATATCTGTTTTTTTGAAAGGGTGTTGATATCGTGTAGCTGCATGGCGGTTATTTCATCTCTGCTGTACCCATAAAATCTGCACGCAGCTTTGTTGGCATCCAGAATGTCGCCAGTTTCGGGATGAACTATCAGCATGACGGAATAGCTGCTTTCAAATAAGCTTTTATACAGTTCATCGCTTTTGATAATTCTTTTTTTTCTCTGCATGGCCATAAAGAGAACCGTTTACGATTCTTGACAGCAGTAATATGCCCGTACATGGACTACCAGTAATTCGTATGCCCATGCGGGATCATGTTGGGCGATGATACTAAAAGGATGGATAAAAAAGCAAGGTAAATTTATGCTGCATGAAATCATCCAGCGTTTACAACTTCATTACCTTTTCTATCATCGGTTTAAACGGTTTTTGACAGTGATTAAAAAATTCGTTGGTGCTGGTTAAAAACTCCATTACTGCATCTACATCCACCTTCCCTTCTTTTAAAAACGGATTATGCCTGTTTGCCTTGAGATTGCGCATATCTTTTTTCAATGACATGGATGTTGAAAGGGTCAGCCATTCTTTTTTCTCTTTTTCATTGAGCATGACGATATCTCCTTTTCAGCTCTTCAAAGAGCGTGCTGAAGCCAAATAAAGAGAAATAGTATTCCACAGCATCCCAATCCAGCGATACCTTATACAGTGCCATGCGAACGATCATTTTGTGCATGGAATTCCATCTGTGCCAATTGAAGAAAGGAATAGAGGAGGGCTGGATGTGTTTTTAGTTGCCGAAGAATTCTCTGAATTTTATGAGCAGTTCAAGATTACCGGATGCTGTGTATTTCTGTTCCATGAACATCTGCTGGCCATCTGCTTTTCCTGTCAGGATGTCCATCCAGAGTTCAAACGGCGTGTCAATGGTCAGATCCGGTTTTTTGGCTGGGCCGGTTTCTGCCTTTAAGGAGCTGTGTTCAATGGCAAGGTAGCAATGGCCTTTGACTGCTCCTGAAAAATTAAACTGAATAACTGCTTTTACATCGCCCGTTTTGGAAGGATTAAACCCCATTCGCATAACCGGCAAAAAAGTTTCGATGGACTCAGGCCGTGGGATCATATTTCTTTTCTGAAATTCTCCCATGGTGACACCTTCATTAATACAGGTCTGCCATGCAAGGTTGCCGATGGGTGCCATCCGTTCAAAATCGGTGATTGGTGCAGTCATACGAGCCAGGGTATCAACAGAGATCTTTTGGTGTTTCACCAGTTCCCGCCCGCCCTGGGCAGTTGCCTGGAAAATATCTTCCAGCATTTTCTGGGCGCTCGGCTGGCTTAATAATTCTGAAGAGGTCCTGTAGATTTCAGCAATCAGTTTGCTTTTATACAGATAGTTCGCGTACGAACGGATTTGATCAAATACGGAGAGTTCCGGAAAACCTGCAACAGACAGGATGACGATTGATGGTGATTCATGACGCGGGGGGTGGCGGGTGACGCCGTCTCGAAGCTCAAAAAAGGGAAGAACCATGGGCAGCGTGCGTTCGATAAAGGCCTTCATCTGAGCATTGACCGTATAATGAAACAAGGGGGTGGCCAGGATGCAGATATCGCAATCGCGATATTTTGGGAAAAGCTCGTGTGTCATGTCGTCTTTGTGGACGCACGTGCCTGGTGTCTTTGTCCAGCAGGTGAAACAGCCGATACAGTACCGGATCTTCTTTTTACGCAGGTTTATAACTTCCACATCCGCGCCCTGTTCCTGCATGCCCTGGACCAGGTAGTTCAGCATGATTTCGGTTTTGCTCACATCTCCGGTGCGGGCACTCGAATTAACGGCCAATACTTTCATTGTATCTCACCATCTGTTAAGGATGAATGCATAGATAAACTGAACCTGTAAATCCGTATAACTGAAAATAAATGAAATGTCCAGGCATTTCTCATATAAAACATCAATCCGTTACGCTCTAACATTATGTAATATTGGAATAATATGATCCATCTGTGTCTGTTTCAGATGTGCAGAAACAACGGAACAGGTCATCGTGCCGCTCAAAAGATTATCGTTGTTCTTTTATGGATTGCTTGAAAAGAATCGGTTTGTAATGTATGAGATTCGCAGTAGATTTTCAGCTATGTAAGATTTAAAGGAGTATGATGGGGCAATATTTTATCAGACGTCTGCTTTTGGTTTTGCCGACATTTCTGGGGATTACACTCATGGTATTTGCCATGACGCGGCTTGTTCCTGGAGGGCCCATTGAGCGCATTGTTGTTCAGGCGCAGCAGCAGCGGCTGGAGGGAGGTGGCCGGGCAGCACTGCCATCCGAGGAGCAAAACCAGCCGTTATCTGAAGAACAGCTGGATATGCTGAAGAAGTACTATGGGTTTGATAAACCGGTTCTGATCAGTTATGTTCTATGGCTGGGTAAAGTACTGACAGGAGATTTAGGTGTATCCACCCGGTATTATGATCCTGTATGGGATATGATAAAAGAGCGCATTCCCATATCGCTTTATTTTGGTATTCTTACCATGCTTCTCACATACGGAATCTGCATTCCCCTTGGGATCGTAAAAGCCATCCATCATAAAACTCCCTTTGATACTGTGTCGTCCATTGTGGTTTTTATTGGATACGCGATTCCGGGATGGGTGGTGGGAGTCATGATGCTTGTCCTGTTTGCCTCTTACTGGGAAGTCTTTCCCCTGGGAGGGCTGATGAGCGAAAATTTTGGGGAGCTTTCTTTTTTTGGAAAATTATATGATATCGCCCGGCATACAGCGCTTCCCCTGACCAGCTATGTGCTGGGATCATTTGCGGTCATGACCTTTTTAATGAAGAATACGCTGATGGATAATCTGTCTTCGGATTATGTGCGAACGGCTATGGCCAAAGGGCTTCCGTTTAAAAAGGCTGTATTTCATCATGCGCTTCGAAACAGCCTGATTCCTATTGCGACGCATTTTGGAAATACGATTTCCATTATTTTAACCGGATCGTTTCTTATCGAGAAGGTGTTCAATATCAACGGGATGGGGCTGCTGGGATATGAATCGGTTGTTGAACGGGATTATCCGGTGGTGCTGGGTATTCTGGTTATTTCATCCCTTCTTCTTCTCATCGGAAATATTCTGTCCGACATGTGTGTAGCCATTGTTGATCCACGGGTGAGGTTTGAATAGCGAGGGTATTGTTAACGTTTGCAGAAGTGAAAGGTTTTTAAATGAAAGTGGATGGAAAGGATCTCCGGCCGATCTGGATAGACAGGGATTTAAAAACTGTAAAGATTATTGATCAGCGGCTGCTTCCCCATGAATTAGTTATCCGTGATGTGAAAACAGCGGATGGTATTATTGAAGCCATTCAAACCATGCAGGTACGCGGAGCGCCGCTGATTGGTGTAACCGGAGCATACGGTATGTATCTTGCCGCATTGAATCATCCGGGTGAGTTCATTAAGAATGATTATATCGCTCGCGAGTGTGAACGAATCAAATCCGCCAGACCCACGGCAGTCAATCTCGCGTGGGCGGCGGACAGGGTATTGGACAAGATATTGGCAGTTGAACATACGCGGGATCGGGTGGATGCCGCGAGAAATGAGGCAGGCGACATAACAGAAGAAGAGGCAGATAACTGCAAAAAGATCGGTGAACACGGGCTGGGACTGATTCAGGCCATCAGCAGGGCAAAAGAGGGCAGGACAGTCAATATTCTTACCCACTGCAATGCAGGCTGGCTCGCATGTATTGAGTGGGGAACTGCAACAGCGCCCATATACATGGCATATGAAAAGGGAATAGATATCCATGTATGGGTGGATGAGACCCGTCCGCTAAACCAGGGAGCCCGGCTGACCGCCTGGGAACTGGGGAAGTATGGTGTGCATCACACGGTGATTATCGACAATGCGAGCGGGTATCTGATGCAGCAGGGTATGGTGGATATGGTGATTGTCGGGTCTGACCGAACTACATGTACCGGTGATGTGGCCAACAAGATCGGAACCTATCACAAAGCCCTTGCTGCCCATGATAATGATATTCCGTTTTATGCGGCGATGCCCTCCAGTACCATTGACTGGGAGCTGAAAGATGGTATCAAGGAAATTCCGATCGAACAGCGGGATCCGGATGAGATCCGATATGTTCAGGGGTTATATCAGGGAGAGATAACATCGGTGCTGGTCCCTCCGGCAGACAGCCCGGCAATGAACATTGCCTTTGATGTCACCCCCGCGAGGCTGGTCACAGGAATTATTACGGAAAGAGGGGTTTGCCGGGCATCGGCAGCTGATATCAAAAAGCTTTTTCCTGAAAAAATGATATAGAACGATGGGTCACGTGCTGACGGAACTTGAAAAAAAGATCATTGCTTCAATTCAGGATGATATGCCGGTCACTGAACGGCCGTTTTTTACGATTGCCAGCCAGCTGGGAATTTCTGAAGAAGAGCTTTTAGAGAAAATAAGGTCTCTGTGTGACAGAGGCGTTATCCGCCGGTTTGGCGCAACGATCCGCCACCAGATGTCGGGGTATACTGCAAACGCCATGACTGCGTGGAAAGTGGATGATGACCGTGTGGATGAAGTAGGCAGGATCATGGCATCCTTTAAGGAGGTATCTCACTGCTATGTGAGAAAAACCACAAAAAAATGGCCCTACAATCTGTACACCATGATCCATGCCAAAGATGAGCAGTCCTGCCATGCCATTGCCCGAGAAATGTCAAAAAAGGCATCGGTTGACCAGTACACGCTATTATTCAGCATACGGGAGTTGAAGAAGACCTCCATGCAGTATTTTGACGACGATCTTGACGAGTGACGCAGGATTCTTTTTTCCAGGGAACATGTATTCCCTTAATGACATAGATATATCTTCTGCCAGCAGTGAAAAAAGATACCCCACATATTCTTTTCATTAATCCCTGGATACATGACTTCGCCGCGTATGATTTCTGGTCCAAACCGCTGGGGGTTCTGTATCTCGCAGCCATCCTGCGGCAGCATGGATTTAATGTATCCTATATGGACTGCATGGACAGGTTTCACTCAAAGGCAGGATACGCAGAGCCCCACGCCAGATACGGGCGGGGGCCGTATCGTAAAACAAAGATTCCCACACCTGAAACGATACGTGATGTTCCTCGAAATTTTTCCAGATATGGCATTGAGCCTTCCTGGTTCAGGGAAGATCTACGGACTGTACCAGCACCGGATCTTATCCTTGTGACGTCTTTGATGACTTACTGGTATCCGGGCGTTCAGGAAACCATTGCTGTTTTAAAAGATGTTTTCCCGGATGTGCCGGTAGTTCTGGGCGGAATCTATGCAACTTTGTGCTACGAGCATGCTGTTCAAAATTCAAATGCAGATCGTGTGGTAAATGGAGCGGCTGAAGGAGATGTCCTTAAACTTGCGGCGGACATCACGGGATATCCGGTGAAAATGAAATTTGATCCGGATCATCTGAACACCTATCCCTATCCTGCATTTGATCTGCAACAAAAGATTCCGTATGTGCCTCTATTGACATCCACGGGGTGTCCGTTCTCCTGTGCGTATTGTGCGTCCCATTTTTTACATCCTGAACGAAGGCTCAGATCTCCTGATTCTGTGATGGATGAGATAACGTACTGGCACCAAACCCGTGGTGTTGGTGATTTTGTGCTTTATGATGATGCGTTTCTTGCAGACCCGGAACAGCATGCAATCCCCCTGCTTGAGCGGATAATAGGTTCAAGGCTCAGTCTGCGGTTTCATACGCCCAATGCCATCCATATACGGGGGATGACAAAACACACAGCAGTGCTGATGTTTCAAGCCGGTTTTAAAACCCTTCGCCTTGGACTGGAAACGTCTGCGTTTGGCAGCCGGAAAGATTTAGACAGCAAGGTTACCGGAGATGAATTTCACAAAGCGGTTTCATTTCTAAAAGCAGCAGGGTTCAGCAGAACCCAGGTGGGCGCCTATCTTCTTGCGGGACTGCCGGATCAGAAACTGACTTCAATTGAAGAATCGATTACCATAGTCAGGCAAAGCCAGATAACCCCGATTCTTGCGTATTACTCCCCCATCCCGCATACTGCTCTTTGGGAACGGGCAGTTGTTTCTTCCAGATATGATTTGAAATCAGATCCGATTTTTACCAATAATTCCATACTCCCCTGCCAGAAGGAGCCGTTCTCCTGGGCTGCAATAACGCATTTAAAAGAGACGGTATCTTTGGCATGACATACTATTTTGGTTGACACACAAAGCCAAAATGCATTATAATTGCCTGAAAATAAATGATTTATGATTTTGAAGCTGTTCCAACGGGCAGGGTTTGATGACACGTATGCACAGACAGGCGTCGGATATCAGCCGGGGAAGGGGTAAGCGCTATGTTGCATTTGAAACGAGTTGATCTGAAAACTGAAAAAATTGACACACTGATTATTCCGGTATGTGAGGACAGGGATATACATACGGATAGCGTGCTGTTATCGCTGGTTAAGCAGGCAAAAGATCTTAAAGAATTTACCGGCAAAAAAGATGACGAGATTATCCTGTATAACATATCCGGGTCAAAGGTGGATCGCGCTATTTTTTTGGGGATGGGGAAAGTTGGCAAATTAGACGCTGAAGCGTTCCGATCCATTGCAGGGAAAGGTGTGAAAAAATGCATAACATATGGGATTTCTGAAATATCCATCTCAGTTCCAGACGCATCAGCAGTCCTCCTGGAAGATTCTGTGGTGCTTGAATCGCTCATGGAAGGCGCGTGCCTGGGAAACCACCTGTTTGATAAATATAAAAAAGAGAAAAAGCAAAAACCGATACGCACGATCAATTTCCTTGTCAAAAAAGGAACAGTTCAACAATTTAAACACCTGCCGTTCAAAGTGGCTACGATTTGCCAGGGAACAATTCTGGCGCGGGACTGGGTGAGCATGCCGCCGAATGATAAACGACCTGATCAGTTTGCCCGCACCATCAGTGCAATTTCCAGAAAAGAGGGCCTGAAAGTAACGGTATTTGGGGAAAAGGAGCTCAGGCAGAAAAAATTCGGATGCTTTCTTGCGGTATCTGCAGGAAGCCGGAGCCAGCCCAGAATGGTCGTGCTGGAGCATCGTCCGAAGACTTCACGAAAGACCATTGTTCTCGTGGGCAAGGGAGTCACATTTGATTCAGGAGGAATTAATCTGAAGCCGTCCGGATCCCTTGAAGATATGAAAACAGACATGTCCGGCGCGGCCAGTGTTGCCGCAACACTCATTACTGCGGCAAAGATGAATATGAAACAGCACATTATCGGTGTTCTGCCGATTGTTGAAAATATGCCATCCGGAGACGCGTCCCGGCCAGGCGATATTGTAAAAAGCTATGACGGCAAAACCGTGGAAATTGGGAACACTGATGCTGAAGGCAGGCTAATACTCGTGGATGCCATGTCCTGGGCAGTAAAGACGTATAAACCGCATACCATTATCGACATGGCCACGCTGACCGGGGCATGCGTGGTCGCTCTTGGGGAAAAAATTGCCGGTTTGTTTTCTTTTGATGACCAGCTGGCACAGCAACTTCTTGATTCTGCAGACAAAACATTTGAACGCTGCTGGCGTCTGCCTCTGCCGGATGATTACAAGGAGCTGTTAAAAAGCGATCTTGCGGATATTAAAAATATCAGCAGCACCCGTTATGGCGGTGCAATAACGGGCGCGCTGTTTATTGCTGAATTTGTGGAAGGCCAGAGATGGGCGCATATTGATATTGCCGGGCCTTCTTCAATAACCAAGGCAGATGATTATTGCAGTGCCGGAGGTACGGGTTTTGGGGTTCGGCTTTTATGTGATTTCCTGGAAAAGTTCTAAGGTATTTTGGAGGAGACATCATGCTGTTAAATATGTTTATTATTATTGCAGCGGCGGTATTGCTGCCCTGGTTTCTTTTCTATGAAAGGGATGAAATCCATAAAGGCATGGTTCCTACAAAGCTGTTTCTTTCTTTGCTGTTTCTTTTTGCAGTAAATGTTCAACCGCATCCTATTCCCGGCTATTTTCGGTTTTTATTAACAGGGCTGATCTTTTGCGCAGGCGGGGATCTGTTTCTTGCCCTGCCGCAGAAGAAAATGTTTATGGCCGGGCTGGTGTCATTTCTGCTTGGGCATGTATTTTATATTGCAGCTTTCTTCCATGTGGCGCAGGTGAACCCGTTGACGTGGGCAGGGTCTGCTCTGGCCATTCTTGCCAGCGGATGGGTGTATGTGTGGCTCAGGCCCCATCTTGGGAAGATGAATATTCCGGTTGTCATTTATATCCTTGTGATTACTGCCATGATGGCCGGGGCCTTTTCGATCCTGGGAGATTCCCGGATCAATCTGGCCGGAAGAATCCTGGTATTTTCCGGCGCTTTCTTGTTCTATATCAGTGATATTTTTGTGGCCCGTCACCGCTTTTTGAAGAAGG
>JAABPS010000041.1 GCA_011391835.1 Desulfobacteraceae bacterium | reverse complement strand
ATTGCCTGTTTTCTCGGATGCAGGGGAATGGGGCTGAGCTTTAAACGTTTCTTTAAATCCCAGAGAAATTCTGTGATATTCTTATCTTCCGGTTCTTTAAACATATACGATACCGGATACCCTCTCAGGGTCAGCCCCACGATCATGTAAATAAAATTCCCCACATGGTTTCCCAGCCCGATCACCCCATTGTTATTGCTCAGGGCTTTTTTCAGATGCTCTTCGCCAGTCACGACCATGTGTTCAAAAGCTGTTTCCTGCCGTTTGGGGATTGCAATGAGTTCGCACATAAGCCTTACGATATTTTTCATGCTCTCTTTGGCAATATGCTTCAGCTCTTTTTTGGACAGACGATCCCCATAGACAAATCTCAGATTTTCCATGGCCTGTCTTCTCCAGACAAAACCCAAATGCCAGAATGCTGACCCAAAAATCTCCGCTAATGTCCGGATAAAAACCTCCGGCATGTTAAATATCAGACGAAATAAGAATTTAACGGGCCATGAGAATATCTGTATGGAAAAGGTTCTAATCTTTTTTTTCAGCTCTTTGATCTTTCTTGAATTTTTCATTTATACGTCCAGTTAAACCATTGCCGCCAGTTTTTTCTTGTCAACTTTTCCCGGACCCACCAGAGGAAGTTGATCCAGGAATTTAACAATCTTGGGAACTTTGTAGCTTGCGATTGTGTCCCGGCAGTATTTCTTGATATCCTGTTCCGTAAGGTTGGAGCCGGGCCGCATGACAATAAAAGCGCCCAGCACTTCGCCCATTTTATCATCCGGAAGACCGATAACAGCAGAAAACATAACATCTTTATGCCGGATGAGAACGCTTTCTAATTCCGCAGGAAAAACATTCATCCCGCCGGTAATGATCATGTCTTTGGCGCGCCCCAGATGGTACACAAATCCGTCTGCATCGATGTTCCCCACATCGCCGGTGTAAAACCAGCCGTCTTTTATAACCTTCGCTGTTTCCTCAGGCTGCTTGTAATATCCTTTCATAATTTGAGGGCCTCTGGCAATGATTTCTCCAGGCGTCCCCTTGGGCACTTCCTTGCCCTTTTCATCAATGAATTTAAGTTCAGCGCCGGGGACAATTTTCCCAACTGTACCCATCTTGCTTTCCGTTGATGCAAGGGGCTGCATGGTCAACAAAGGAGATGTTTCCGTAAGGCCATATCCCTGTACGATTTTACAGGTCGGTATCCTTCGGTAGCATTCTTCCATCAGCGGCTTTGGCACGCTCATTCCCATCATGGCAATGAACTTAAGGGAAGAGAGATTATATTTTTCAAGATTCGGATCCGAGAGAAGCATTTGCATCAATGGCGGAACGATGTTAAACCAGTTCACCTTTTCTTTTTCAACCGTGCTCCACACGGTGCCGGGCCGCATATTTTCAAAAATAACCAGGGAATTGCCATACTTTAACATGGTATTAACCAGCACAGGACCGGTGACATGGCTCATGGGAAGGATGACTGACATAATATCATCTTTTCCTGACACCTCTGGAACGATTCCGTATAGTGATTCCGGGAAAAGATCTAAATGCTTATATTGCAGAATAACTCCTTTGGGTCTCCCTGTGCTTCCCGAGGTATAAAGAAACAGCGCTTCATCTTCTTCGCTGGTTTTTATGTCCGGGGTCTCATCAACCCCGCTTGCAATAAATTCAGTGTAATCCGTTCCAGGCGCCTTGTTTCCTTCACCAATAAAAAAGACGTTTTTTACTTTATCCAGCGCATTAAAGATGCCTGTGATGGGGTCTTTCATATCCATGGTAGTAAAGATGGCTTTCGCATCGGAATCATTAATGATCCATTGAAGCTCTTCTCCAATAATACGAAAATCCAGCGGCACGCAGATGATGCCGCAGGATAAAGCCCCGGTATATATTTCCACAAACTCAGCAATGTTGGGAAGATAGGATACGATTTTATCCCCTTTCTTAAGACCCAGTTTTTTTAACGCAGAAGAAACCTTAAATGCCCTTTTCTGCAAATCGCTGAAGGGAATCCTCCTCTGGCCAAAAATTACGGCAATCTTATCCGGATGAGTTGCTGTGTTTTTAATCAATCGTTCCTTGATATTCATCTTTTTTCTCCTTATTTTAAAGAAAACGGCGCACCTTCGGCATTTCTATCTGACCGAATAATTAACTTCCAGCAATTTTGCAAGGGTGTATATCAGAATATATCGGAGCTGTCAAAACCAAACGATATTTTTACACCATCTCTTTGTTCTTGATATTTTAATTATTTTCTGTGAATATTACATTCAGAATCCGCTGAAGCTCCAGACACGCTATCATCCTTAACAAACCAGAATAAATGGATAAAACACATTTACGAAAGGTCTTAAACTGGGACGCATGCAAAGAATGCGGCCAGTGTCTGGCAAACTGCAGATACATCCACCTGCCCGCTTCGGATGCTGTTCGAGAAATCAAAAATCTTAACCAGGGAAATACATCCTTTATCCTGGAAAACTGTATCAGCTGCTATGCATGCAATACATTCTGCCCGAACAATGCCCATCCCTATGAACGAATCCTCTTTGCAATGAAGGAACGCTACGATACAGATGGTCTGCCCAAAAGGGCCAGCTATCTTTTGCCTGGAAGACGGCCAAATTTTCGTGAAGATCTGACATACGACCCAGCCGAAAAGGCCCTTCACACACGATGGAACACCGATACCCCTCCTGCAAAAACGGTTCTCTATCCAGGATGCAACCTGCTCAGCATGCCGCTTCTTGCAACTGGCAAGGTCTTTGAAAAACTGCCTGTATGGGGCAGATGGGATCTGTGCTGCGGCGAGATGTATTTTAGAACAGGCCTTTTGGATAAAGCAGAAGAAACCGCTCATAAACTTACCCGTTTTTACAGCACCAAAGATATCAAAGAAATGGTATTTGTCTGCCCGGCCTGCTACAATATGTTTACCATTGTATTGCCCCAGCAGTTTGGCGCAAGATTTAATTTTAAGACCACCTTCTTCACAGACTGGTTCCTTCAGGAAATTGAAAACGGGACATTTGATATCAAGGAAACACTCACAGGAAGCGTTGTTATTCATGACTCCTGCCACGGGCGCATCCTTGGGAACAGCTTTATGGAAAAACAAAGGCAACTCCTGAAAAGACTCGGACTGGAAGTAAATGAAACGCAGCTAAATCGTGATAAAGGCCTCTGCTGCGGAATGGCGGCAGGAGCCAAAAAGTTCAGCGTCATGGATCTGATTAAAAATGCCATGAGGCAGCTTATCGCATTAGACAGATCAAAAGGGAAAGAGACTGCTATATACTGCACCGGATGTCTGTTAATGTTCAGCACCGTTCGTCCCCTTAGGCCATTTGGGAAAAAGATGCGTCACTTCCTTGAATATATCAGAAAAGCGCTGGGAGAAGATGTCACCCGGAAAAATACCCCCCGGGCTTTATCTATTTTTAAAGGCATCACATTACACTCAGTCCCATTTTATTTCAGTTCAAAAAAAATCAAACTATAAGGTGAATTATGTCATCTACAGGACTCAAGCGGGTACTCGGCCTTCCAGAAGTAACCTTCATCGCCATCGGCACTACCATCGGCGGCGGCATTTTTGTTTTCACCGGAATTGTCTTGAAAATTACGGGCAAAGCCCTTCCCATTGCCTACGCTCTGGCAGTAATTCCGGTTTTTATCAGCATGCTGCCGCTGGCCATGCTTGGATCAGCCATTCCAACGGCTGGCGGAAATTACAAATACCCCAGCCGGATGGTATCTCCGGGACTTGCCTTTGTCGGTGTGTGGGTATACGCTCTGGCATCATTTTTTGGCCAAATTCCTCTGTATGCTATTGGGTGCGCGCAATACGCTCAGGCTATTTTCCCTGGCATCTCTGTTACAGGTTTTGCGCTGATCCTGGTGACCCTGTTTCTGGTCATTAACCTGTTCGGCGTAAAACTTGCCGCTCAGATTCAGGGGCTTCTGGTGCTGATACTCATATCTGCGCTGCTTTACTACTCATGTGCAGGCTTTGAAAAATTAGACATTGAACATTTCTCCAATATCATGGAAAACGGAATCGCGAACCTTCTGCTGGGCGTGGCCCTGCTGACCTTTACGTACTTCGGAGCCAATGCAATCATCGAACTCGGAGGTGAAATTATAAACCCAGGCAAAGTGATCCCGCGGGCATTCTTAATCGCTTTCCCGGTTATCGCGGTATTATATATTCTCCTTGCCATAACCACCGTGGGCGCCTGCTCTCTTGGAGAGCTTCAGACCTATGCCGAACCTCTGATAGATATAAGCAAGATCATCTGCAGTAAAAAAGGATTTACCTTTTTTATTATCGGCGGTGCAATTTTAGCGCTGACCACAACATTAAACGCACTCTTTCTTTTCGGCACCAAATCATTGCTCATGATCGTCAATGACCGGATCCTCCCGGAAAGCATTGGAAAAATAAATCGCCGGTTTGGAACGCCGCATATCCTTCTGCTCTGTATCTGGTGTTTTTCTGTTATCGGAATCATTTCCGGATTTTCTCTTCAAACCCTTGCGTCATACGCAGCGCTTGGCGGCCTGATTATCTTCTTCCCTGTGATGCTTGCATCCCTGCGATTTCCCAGCCTTTATCCTGAGCATTACAAAAAATCCAGTTTCAAGCTCAAAGGATTCTGGAGATGGTTCTGTCCGTGCATCGGAATTGTGATGGTTTTCTTTTTCGGAATCGTTATTATCGTGGATTTGAAGTCCCCGCTGAAAATAGGATGTTTTATCCTCTTTGTCATATCTGGAATTATTTTTTACACACTCAGAAAGAGATATCTAAAGACACAGGGTATTGATCTAAATGAACTTGGAGAAAAGGAAACATGGAATGAATGATCCATACAGCCATCCCGCATTATTTACCTGTTACCCGTCACTCAAGGCAAAACTCCCCTGGGTACACCTGGGCAATTTTCCAACGCCTGTCCATCCGCTGAAAAACTTAGGATATAAAAATCTCTGGATCAAGCGGGATGATCAGACCGCGCATGTCTATGGCGGAAACAAGGTGAGAAAACTCGAATTTCTTCTGGCAGACGCCATAAAGAAAAAACGCAAACGGATCATCACCTTTGGCGCCATCGGTACCAACCACGGCCTTGCCACCTCGATTTACAGCAACAAACTGGGCCTGGGCTGTTCTCTTTTATTATTTGATCAACCGGTTACCCGTAACGTAAAACAAAATCTTCTGCTGTTTAAAAAGTACAGCGCTCAAACCATTTATAAAAAAACCGTGTTTAAAACAGCCCTTTCATTTTACCTGGCCCAGAGAATAATACATCCCAGGGCATATTATATTTATGCGGGCGGTTCCAATGCCATAGGAACCATCGGCTATGTAAACGCGGCCTTTGAGCTGAAATCCCAGATAGAAAAAGGCGCTATGCCTGTGCCGGATGTTATCTTCTGCCCTGCCGGCTCTAAAGGCACAACAGCAGGCCTTCTGCTCGGCACACGGCTGGCTGGGCTCAATACTGCCATTATCGGTGTACGAGTGACTGCGTCACATTTCGGCCCCATGGAAATATTAACCGCTGATTCCATACAAAAGCTCGCGCAGAAAACATACACCCATTTACAGAAGCTGTACCATGAGATCCCTGAAGTTATCATTAACCCGCCGCAAATATTAGACGATTATTTTGGTGACGGATACGGTCAGGTGACTGATAAAGGAAAGCGCGCCTATCATCTGATGAAAGAAAAGGAAAATATCCATTTGGACCCGACCTATACATCAAAAACCGCTGCCGCTGTACTGGATTATTGCGCCAAACCGGAAAATCGGGTAAAAACAATTTTATACTGGCACACCTATAACTCAGTGGATATGTCCCAGCAGGCAACATCCGTTGATTACAGGAAGCTTCCCAAAAAACTGCAAAAATTTATTGAAGCAGAAGAAGTCAAATTTTAATAGGAGTGTCGTCATGAAAAATCGAATGATAAAGGGGATGACCGCCCCTGATTTCACCTTCAACACGCCCTGGAAACAATCATTGCATATTTATGATTTCCTGAAAAAGGAAAAGGCCCTGCTTGTTTTTCTTCGCTACATGGGATGCCCTCTTTGCCAGCTAAAAATATCAGAACTAAGCAGGGATATCGACCACTTTAAAGCAGCAAATACAAATGTTTTTATCGTACTGCAAAGCCAACCCGAAATAATCAGAGAAATGGCAAATGGAAAAGAGTTTCCCATGATCCTTATCTGCGATCCGGATATGCACATTTTTAATTTGTATAAGGTGTATTCGGGCTCCATATTTGGTTACATCACGCCGAATGTCATTAAAAAAGCAATTCAAGCCAAAAGGCATGGATTCAAGCATGGTAAAAAAGAAGGGAAAGAGCTTCAGCGTCCGGCGGCCTTTCTCATTAATACGGATAAAATTGTCACTTACGCGTATTATGGTAAGAATGTCGGCGATATTCCTGATAATCCAACCCTTAAAACAATAGCAGGCATATAAAAGGAGGCAACCCATGAGCAGAGAAAACTCTCTCTCAGCAGATGTCATTGTGGTCGGTTCCGGCCCGGGCGGAGCAACAGTGGCCAGAGAATTGACAAAGGCGGGAAAAAAAGTTCTGATACTGGAACGGGGAGATGACTTTCGGAACAAATTTTACTACGGAACCTATCTGGGAGCTGTCATCTACTCAGAACGCCGAAGTCTTCTGTTTACAAAAGAAGGGCTCAATATCATCGCACCCATCATGGTCGGCGGGGCGACCAGCATGTACTGCGGATGCGCCGCGCCGCCGCCAACCTGGCTTAAAGATAAATACGGCATCAATCTTAACGCTGAAGTGAATCAGACCATCCATGAGCTTAACATCAAACCTCTCCCCGAAGAGCTGAGAGGAGAAGCCTCCACACGCATCGCCCATGCCGCAAAGGCGCTTGGCTACGACTGGTATGCCCAGCCAAAATTCATGGACCCTGACCGGAGCATTAAGCTGGGAAAGAAATTCAAATGCCACGCTACCACCATGCTGGGATGCAGATGCGGCGCCAAATGGAATGCCGCAGAATGGGTAGATGACGCTGTGTTAAACGGAGCCCAGCTCAAAACAAAGGCCCGCGTCAGCAGAGTTATTATTGAAAATGGCCGTGCAGTGGGAGTGGAAGGAAAAATCAGTGGAAAGAATTTTAAAGCTTTTGCGGACACGGTTGTTCTGTCAGCAGGGGGAATAGGCTCACCCCGGGTGATGCAGGCCTCCGGCTTTTCACAGGCAGGTGTGGGCATGACCATGGATACAACGGTTATGGTGTATGGATTTACAAAACAAAACGGCACCGGCAAGGAACCCCCTATGACCTGGTCATGGGAAAATGACAAGGACGGTTACATGCTCAGCACGCTCACTGATCCCTGGCTGTTATATCCAATGGTAGCCATCCGAAAAGGCCTGGGGCCGGCCCTCCGCTGGTATCAGTGGAACAAAATGCTCGGCATCATGATCAAGCTCAAAGATGACACATCAGGCGGTGTTTATCCAAATGGCAAGATAAGCAAACCACTTACATCAGGGGATGAAAAAAGTCTCAACAGCGCCAATGAAGTGTGCAAAAAGATTCTCATCGAAGCAGGCGCGGACAAATCATCGATTTTCATGACGCCTTTTCGGGGCACCCATCCCTCAGGGACGGTAAGGGTTGGGGAGATGCTGGACATTAACCTTCAAAGTGAGGCAAAGGGTTTGTATGTATGTGACGCCAGTGTATTTCCTGAATCACTGGACAGGCCCACAGTGCTGACCATTATCAGTCTGGGTAAACGGCTTGCCAAACATCTGCTTAATTAAAGGAGGCGCAAATGAAAATTACCGCAATAGAACTCTATCATGTTTCTGTACCGTTAAAGGAAACCTTCTGGCCTACATGGATTCCAGGCTATCCACAAACCCATAACCGCTTCACGCTGATTAAAATCATGACAGATGAAGGAATTGAGGGATATTCCGCAGGATCTGCCATGGGCAGGGAAAGGCAGGGCCTGGGCGATCTGCTGGGCGGGTATCTTATCGGCGCAGATCCAACCGATATTGACCGCATCCAGTCATTGCTCAAACAGGCGGGGTTTCTGGGATGGCGAAATTTCTGGATTGAGCCCGCATGCTGGGACATCATCGGCAAAAAAGAAAACAAGCCTGTTTATGAACTATTGGGAGGAACAGCCAGAGATATCCCTGTGTATCTTTCCACAGGAGAAATGCACGAGCCTGAAAAGCGTGTTCAAGAACTTATGGCAATGAAAGAGCGCGGATTTAAAACAGCCAAGCTTCGCGTTAAAAACATAGATATCAAAGATGATATCCGCCATATCAAAACAATTCGAAAAGGAGTGGGAGATAACTTCACCCTTGGTGTTGACGCAAACCAGGGCTGGCTGGTATCTATTGTGGATAAAGTTCCCGCGTGGGATTTAAACAGGGCAATACAATTTGCTAAAGCCTGTTATGACAACCAGATTGAATGGCTGGAGGAACCTCTGGATTCACGAGATTACGATGGAAATGCTCAATTAAAAAAAGAAGCAAAGATCAAGATATCCGGCGCAGAGCTTAATTATGGATGGGATGAAATCAAAATCATGTTTGAAAAGGATTGTTTCCACGTGTATCAGCCAGACGCGACCTTTGCCGGTGGAATACATCAGGTACAGAAGGTGATTAAAAAATGTCACGAAATGGATCGCCTGTTTTCACCGCATACGTGGACTAATGGCATCGGCTTTTATGTGAACTGGAACCTCGTGCTGGCAGACAACGAAAATAAACTCCCTCTGGAATATCCCCTTGAAGAACCCTCCTGGATTCCGGAGTTCAGGGAAGGCATCATCGATCCGATCATCCCTGATGAAAACGGAATTCTTCGTCCATTTACAAAACCAGGTCTTGGGTTTGAAATTAATAAAAGCTTGCTTCGCAAGTATGGTAAGAAATTTTTCAAGATAACGGAGTTCCGTTTAAAATTAAAAGTCATCAGAGAAAAAGGAATAAAAGAAGCGCTGGCTCTGAAAAAAAAGAAGGAAGCGCAGTAGCTTCCATCCACAAATGACTCTTTTTGCCCAATTTCTTTGCTTGCCCCGTGGACTGAACAGCCAATTCCATTGGCATCATACCCCCGGTTCAGAGACTGTGTCGCAATTACAATAATGACCGTTTTCTATAATTTTGTTTAGTTTGTCATTCCGGGCTCCGACCCGGAATCCAGTATAATTACAGAAAGATAGAAGCCTGGATCCTGAATCAAGTTCAGGATGACATGAAGAAAAATCAAAGATTTTTCTATTAAGACACAGCCTCCATGTACGGAGAGCAAAGAGATACAATCCAGATGTCATCGTCTGGCAAGCAGTGCCGTCCGAGAAAGAAACTATTGCGTTGGATGCAGGGGTAGGAGTCATAGTGATTGAAGTAACCATAAGGTAGATAGACAATTGAAAAAATGCTTCGCTAAACTTATGCGTGATGGTATTACTTCGCTTCGCGCGCACTGACTAAGATATGTTTATCAGACCTCAAGTTTTCTTTTGGTGTCCATTTCTTTTTCTATAATATCAAGCCAGTCAAGCAGTTTTTTAGTAAACGGTTTTTCAAAAACCATGCAACTTAACTGCTTGGCCATCTCCCAATCTTCCGCGGACAAGTCTCCATTTAACAGAGCAAAATATGTGCACTTGCACCCGCGATTGAGTTGATCCTCAACGGCCTTGAGAGCGAAGTCGCCCGGTATTTTAAGGTCAGAAAATATAATATCAGCACATCCATGTTTTTTTTTACATGTGTCATGCGGATGCAAATTTTTAACACATAAGCCTGAAACAGGAGAGGTAAACACTTCATATCCACGGATATCCAGCACCTCCCATATCCTGTAGCGATATGCATTGTCAGGATCAAAGATAAATGCACGTGGCCGCATATTTATTGCCTTTTAAATTTCGGCGAGATGTTTTCGACACAGGATTGCGTTTTATTGTTCTACTCTTCAAGGATCCGCTCGCCCAAGCTTGATTCACTTCTTATTTTTTTAGGTTTTTGTTCTTGTGATAAAGGTATGTCATTTTAATTAAAATAGAATACCTACAGGCTCTGTATTTTTATTTGCTTAAAAACAGCGGTGTTTATCTCTAACGCAAAGTATGCATTTATAGCATATCACTATTCAATTGTAAATAATCGTTAAATTTAATTTTATTCAATACCCAGGATAGCTGGTTCCTGTAAAAATCTAAGCAGTTTTAATGGAATATTTGACTAAATGAATATATATCTTGTTTACTTTTATATCTACTATTATAGTCCAAATAAATTTCTACTATTCATTGCTTATAAAATTTTTGCCTAAAATATTTTATCCAAAGAGCAATGGGCAACTTTCACCGTTTTAAGTTCATTAGAAAAGGTAATAGGCTGTAGGTATAAAGAAAAAACAGAGTATGTGTTTAACTATTAACTATCAATGAAGGAGATGAAGCAATGAAAACGAACATGGGAACTGTTGATCGTACGGCAAGAGTCATATTGGCAATTGTGGTGGCTATCTTGTATGCTATGAAGGCGATTACGGGGACAGCGGCAATTATTCTGGGAATTATTGCTGTTATCTTTATCATTACAAGCTTTATTGGCTTTTGCCCGCTGTATGTTCCGTTAAAAATCTCTACAAAAAAGAAGTAGCCAGATTAAAAATCATGG
>JAABPS010000040.1 GCA_011391835.1 Desulfobacteraceae bacterium | reverse complement strand
GAAATAAAAAAATATTTTCCAGGTTCTTTTTTTACTTGCAATACAAGCTACGATAAGATACTCATCCAATTCAAGGTGCCGTCATGGCTTAAAAGGGAATCCCGCGAAAATCGGGAGCGGTCCCGCCGCTGTAATCGGGGACAATATCCGCATATTGCCACTGCGTGGTCACGCTACGCGGGAAGGCGCGGAAATGAGGATGATCCGAGAGTCAGAAGACCTGCCTGGAAAATACTCTATACATCTACGTGGTATAGATCGGTATAGACGTAAAGGTAAAGGGTTAAGAAAGCTGGGTGCAGCCCTTCGAGTAAATACTCGAAGGGCTTTTTTATTAGGCAGCGGGGCCGGGAAAATCTACAGGGAAAGGGGGTGAGAAAAATGAAACGAGGAGTAATTCTTTATATTACCGGTAACGTGCCGGATGACTGGAATGAGGATCTACAAGAAATGGTAAACTGCTTGGATGCTCAGGCAGATATGGTTGAAGTTGTAGTATCAGGATTTGGATCCTATGATATTCATTATGCATGGTGGAAATTAGTGACAAAAGGCATCCAGTGCATCAGTTGTAAATTAGTCCTGTTTGACTCTTTAGAAGGATTGAAATTTACAGGAAAAGAATTAAGATTATGCGGCTAATCCTGCGTAAGCAGGACTGAGCAAGTTTGTTTTATTTATTTAGTACTTCTGAAAATTTTCATAGCGCCATTTGGAAAAAATTAAAAATAGTCTTCTTGTCTATTTCTGATTAATAATAGCGCAGAGATGTACAGATTTAGTTGATTGTATCAATTAGATACAAATCTGAAGAATGTAATTAAAAATCAAAATATGGTTATTGATTGTCATTATTATCCTCGATAATTACACTTGACATAGGTTTTTAATGGCGTTAATTACAGATGGGTTTTATTTATTAACTAATTTATATTTAGAAAAGCATCATATCTCCGAATCCAATTTTAAAAGATCAATGGAAGTATGGAAAGCCCGACAATGAATGATATCATCAGAAATTGTCGTTTTTAAAAAGGCAACCAAAATGGTTGGTTGTAGTTTGCTTAATTATTAATAAATTTGTGGTAAAGGAGGAAAGTATGAAAAGGTCTGTTATTTATGTTTTTTTGATTCTACTTTTAGTGGCTCCCCTGGCAGCAGCAAAGATGGTTGGTACTATTAATGTTCCGGAAACTGCTGATGCTGGCGGCGGGAACAAGCTCATTCTCAATGGTGCAGGTCCCAGAGTGGCGCAATTTGTGGACGTTCTTGTTTATGCTCTTTATCTGAAAAATAAAAACAGTGACCCAAATGCAATTATTAATGCGGATGAGCCGATGGCTGTAAAGGCATGGGTTGTAGAACCGTTAATTACCTCTGACAATTTGACAGCAGGCTATAATGATATGTTTATGAGGTCTTTGGGCAGGAAAAAGAAAGACTTACAAAAGGAAATAGACACATTTAATAAGGTTTTTAAAGCGCCCGTAAAGGTTGGCGATCTTTTTGAATATGTTTATGTGCCGGGGGCAGGGACAAAGACATATAAAAATGGAAAGCTCAACGATACCATCCCGGGAGTTGAGTTTAAGAAAGCTCTCCTTGGCGGCTGGCTGGCGAGCAATGCAGCAGATAGCAAATTAAAAGGATTCTTACTTGGTTACTAAGCTAACGCGTACTATTTCGTGATATTTCGAAATAGCACCCTTTGAGCTGAGAACTACAAAATAAATAATATCATTCAGGCGCGTAGCTCAGAGGGAGAGCGCTACCCTGACACGGTAGAAGTCACGAGTTCAAATCTCGTCGCGCCTACCATTAAAAACAAGGGGTTACGTTTCATGACGTAATCCCTTTTTTTGCAGTAATAATATGATTTGTTATATCTTTTTTTATCGATGGTTATGTAAAGATAAACCAT
>JAABPS010000372.1 GCA_011391835.1 Desulfobacteraceae bacterium | reverse complement strand
CTCTGGCGGAAGGCTCATCTGTAGTAGTCATTGCGCCGTATTTTAAGGAGCATCATCCAACTAAAGAATAAATCTGATTCATGATTAATTTAGGAAGAATTGGGAGGTGACTATGAAAAAAATTGCCAAGTGTATTGTCGTTTCTGGGATTATCAGCATATTTTTATGGGGAACGGCTGCATGGCCTTTTGAATTACTCTACGAAAAGCAAGGAAAGGCATATTACAAGGGAGACGATGGAATAACCATTGAACATGAAATTGCGCCAAATGCAACCACCCCTTCATTTCTTTACAGGAACGTCGATAACAAGGTGATGTATTTCAGGGCTCCGAACGGGAAAACCCTTGAAGCAAGGCACGTGGGCGCAGCACTGAGCTTGTCCAGTGTCCCGGAATATGACTGGTGGCATGGGTGTTCACCCACTTCGGCAGGCATGATGATGGGCTATTACGATATAAACGGATACGCTGGACTTTACTATCAGAGGCTTGTACCCCGTGGTCCTGCAGAGCTGAGCACTTTTTCAGCCGGCACCTATAGAGCAAACAAGGCTATAGCCAGCAGCCAACATGTTGCCGGTTATTATACAGGCTATTTAAACAGCGGTGATGATCCATGTGATGGCAATCTTGTCACATGCCATGGAGGAGGGAATTGCCTGGCTGATTTTATGGGAACAAGCCAGGACATGAACTGGCTTTTCCCTGCATGCAATGGCGTTATTGCGCAGCCTGTTAATAGTGACGGAGGTACCTTATTTTGGAATTATACTGATGGAACCGCATTAACATCAGCGGATATTTACATCTTTGGTAGTTGCTTTTGGGAAACCAGCGGAATGTACGGGGTTGGAGAATACGTTCAATACAGAGGCTACAGCTTCAGCTCACTGTATAACAGGGTAATCGATGAACAAAGAATTGATGGAACAGGTGGATTCACCTACGCTAATTTCAAAAATGAGATAGACAGCGGGAGACCTGTACTTTTGCATTTAGACGGTCATTCCATGCTGGCGTATGGCTATTCAGATCCCAGTACGGTTTATGTACGTGACACCTGGAATCCTGGTATACACACCATGACATGGAATGGCACCTATGGAGGGATGCAGCACTACGCAATGACATGTTTTACACCTTCCGGAGGGAGCATAGTGCCTGATGATCTCGTTGCAAATGTTTCGCCTATGATTTATCTGCTTATTGGTCAATAAGTTACCGTATGAATTGATTAAGCCTTTCTATAATTAAGGCAGAGCTGTAAAAGGCCCTGCCCTTTTTTATTCGCGATTGGATAAACAAGGCATTCGTGGGTGACAATTAACAAGCTGAAAGTTTTGCATTTTACTCATTCTCCTGCATGAATCCATTGATGTCTTGACTAAATGGCCGATTTAGTATGTTATATGAAAATAAATGGAAATATCTTAATGCGTTAAGGGAGGGATTCAATGGATTTGAAGAAACATTGCCCGGATAAAGTGATCAGCGCAAAGGACGCTGTTTCAAAAATCGACAGGGGAAGCCGTGTTTTCATTGGAACAGGATGCGGAGAACCCCAGCATCTTATTAAAACGATGGTGGAGGATAAAAATCTTCAGGACATTATGATATATCAAATGCTTTCCTGGACTCTGGCCAGTTATGTGGATGACCCGTCCTTTCTTAAAAGGTTTTCGCT
This sequence comes from Desulfobacteraceae bacterium, assembly GCA_011391835.1. Lineage (GTDB taxonomy): Bacteria > Desulfobacterota > Desulfobacteria > Desulfobacterales > JAABPS01 > JAABPS01. The sequence goes on along the minus strand of JAABPS010000372.1, from coordinate 1,706 downwards.
GAAGCTGTTTTTTATAAGTAATCCCATGCGGAAAGCCGCGTTTGAAGGTAAATTAGATTATATCCCAACCTATCTTTCACAAATTCCAAAATTATTTTCGAGCCATCGGATTGGCTTAGATGTAGCGCTTGTTCAAGTGAGCCCTCCAGACCGGTTTGGATACTGCAGCCTTGGTGTATCGATAGATATAACAAAATCGGGTGTGGATAATTCTGGCATGGTTATTGCTCAGGTGAATCCAAGAATGCCAAGAACCTGGGGAGACAGCTTTGTGCATGTAGATGAAATTGATTATTTTGTCATGCATGAAGAGCCCTTAATGGAGGCAACGCCTGTTATCAAAGATAATGAAATTACCAAACGAATTGGGCAGTACGTCTCCCAACTTGTTGATGATGGAAGTACATTGCAGGTGGGGTTCGGGCATTTGCCAAATGCTGTTCTTCAGTTTCTTGGAAATAAAAAGGATCTGGGATTGCATACTCAGGTTATTACGGAAGGCATGTTAGAACTGTTTGAAAAAAGGGTCATCACAAACAAAAAGAAAACCCTTCTTCCAGACAGAGTCGTCGCGTCGCTGTGCATGGGCTCTCACCGGCTGTATAATTATATTGATAATAATCCCATGTTTTATTTCCGTTCGTCAGAATTCGTCAATGATCCCACTGTGATTGCGCGAAATGACAGACTGATTTCTATAAGTTCGGCGCTTGAAGTGGATTTAACGGGTCAGGTGTGCACGGATTCCGTAGGGTATTTATTCTACAGCGGCATTGGAGATCAGGTTGATTTTATCCGTGGCAGTGCCATGTCAAAAGGCGGGTTTTCAATCATTGCCATTCCTTCAACGGCTCAAAACGGTAAGGTATCGAGGATCGTATCCCACTTAAGTGAAGGTGCGGGTGTGGCCACAACCAGAGGTGATGTCAATTTTGTTATTACAGAGTATGGCATTGCAGAACTTCAGGGGAAAGGCATCTATCAACGAGTTATGGAACTGGCACAGGTTGCCCATCCAAAGTTTCGAAATGAGCTTATTGATGAAGCCAAAAAACATCATTATATCTTTGCGGATCAACTTCCGCCCATCGAAGAAGATTTGCTTTTCTTGGAAGATTATAAAACAACTTTAAAATTAAAAAATGGAAAAATCGCTGAGTTCCGGCCGCTTCTGCCGTCCGATGAATTTGCGTACAGAAACTTTTTTTACTCTCTTCAGGAAAAAACAATCTATTTCAGATTTTTTTATAAAATGAAATTGTTTTCCCATGAAGTAGCTCAGGAGCAATGGGCCAGTGTTGATTATAGAAAAAATATGTCCGTCATCGGTTTGGTACAAAAGGGCGGGTACAAAGAAATTATGGCTATTGGATCATATGCAAGAGAAGATGATGTCAGGGCAGAGATTGCCTTTGTTGTTCGTGAGGATTTCCAGAATATGGGGATTGCCTCCTATCTTCTTGATGCGTTAGAAAAAATTGCAAAAGAAAATGGTTATCAGGGGTTTACGGCAACCGTCTTGAGTGAAAATTCCGCAATGCTGCGTGTTTTTAAGAAGAGGTATCCCCATGCCAAATTAAAGGCGCTTGGAAGCAATGAAATAAATGTCATCATGGACTTTAATTCAGCGGATTAAGACGAGTAACCTGCTTTTTTAAAGGAGAGATGGGCTTTCAATGGGAAAATAGGAATATCATATAGAATTT
>JAABPS010000371.1 GCA_011391835.1 Desulfobacteraceae bacterium | reverse complement strand
TAGCAGAGTTGCCCATGTACCCTCCCTCACCCAGCAGGAGAGGCACACTGTGGCGCAGCCAGTGGCGCAGTGGCGCACGATGGCGGAGAGATATGGCATTTCTCTGATTGATTTGAATGTGTCCCCCTTGAGGAAACTTGAAAACAGCGCACGTCCATGTTTTCCTGAAATATATCTTCCTGAAATTGCTTTTAGTCATTTCATTATTTCAGTTCCTGTGTTAAAAGCACATTCGTTTTCAATCATTACAGGCACCCTAAAGAATATGATCGGTTTTGCGCCGCCGAAATATTACTCCGGCAGTTTTGGTGCCTGGAAGAAATCGGTTTTTCATGAAGATATGCATCAGGCCATCATGGATCTTAACACCTACCGGCAGCCGGATTTGACGCTGATGGATGCAACGATAGGTCTTGCGGAGTTTCATCTGGGAGGAAAGCATTGCACCCCGCGGGTGAATATGCTTATCGCTGGATTTGATCCGGTGGCGGTGGACAGGGAAGCGGCAGGATTGCTGGGGTTTGACTGGAAAAGAATACCCCATCTGGACCATCCGTATCATTGTCGGTCGTAGTCACTATTGGTTACAGCATCAAGATAAAATTTGACTTAGAATCTTCCCGCTGATAGAAAATTTATTATGTCAAAGGAAAGAATAGTGCATGTTTTATAAATTCAGCAATTAAGGAAAGTACTGGTAACAAATATGGCGTATAACGAAAATGGATCATGGGATCTTGAATTGAGCATCATTGTTCCTGTGAAAGATGAAGAAGAGAATATCTCCAGTCTGGCGAAAGAAGTAAATGACGCCATGGCGTCTGTTCCCTATTCATGGGAATGCATCTGGGTGGATGACGGATCAACGGATACAACGCTGTCTGAGCTTGAAAAGATGAACAAAGAAGATCCCCGGCATCGATTTGTTTCCCTGTCAAAAAACTACGGGCAGTCCGCAGCGCTCTGCGCAGGATTTGGTTTTGCCAGAGGCCGACTGCTGGGAACACTGGATGGAGACGGGCAGAATGACCCCAGAGACCTGCCTATGCTGGTGGCGCGTCTGGTGGAAGAGAATGTGGACATGGTCAATGGGGTAAGACAGAAGAGAAGGGACTCGATTATACGAAAGATATCCTCTAAAATCGGCAATGGGTTTCGAAACTGGCTGACAGGTGAAAGTGTTACAGATGTTGGATGTTCACTTCGTGTTTTTAAACATGCGTGTGCCAAAAATATTCCCTCATTTAAAGGTATGCACCGGTTTCTGCCCACATTGATCCGGATCGGTGGATGTTCAACCATTATCGAGATGCCTGTCAATCACAGGCCCAGAAAGTTCGGAGAAACAAAATACGGTATTGGAAACCGCCTGTGGGTTGGGATTAAGGATACACTGGCTGTCCGATGGATGCAGGAGAGGATGGTTTTTGCTGATATTAGGTATACGTCTCCTATTCAAAAAAATAAGAAGGAAAATAATTAATGATGAATACATTCTGGTTAGTGCTGGGTTTTATCGCACAAGGATTGTTTGCCGCCCGTTTCTGGGTTCAATGGATTGATAAAGGGGCGGGGGCTATAAGATGTTTCCTTTTCCCTTCCAAGTTGGCGTTACAAAACCAGTAGGATGATCCTCTATTTATTTTGCATCGTTCTTCTTTTCATTTATTCCCAGGAAAATATTTCTTGAATATACAATAAAACCAAAAGACTGCCCCAGAAAAAGGACTGGGTCTTTCCGATAAATGGCGTAGCTGAGTATCATTAATGACCCCACAAAACTCAATATCCAAAAACCCATTGGAAGGCTTGACTCCTTACGGCTTTCAGAATAGATCCATTGATATACAAATCGAAAGGTAAAGATTACCTGCCCAAAGCTGCCCCATATCAACAGTCCAAAGGGTATATCTTCATTTCTAAACAGTCGGTTTATATCAATCTGGTTGTTATTATAGGAGTATATAACAATAAGGGCTGGAAATATCCAAAGAAAAAGCCGAAGGACACCGTGGAGTCTTTCCCAGCTTCCCTGCAACTGCATATTCCGAATATAGATAAAATAAGTAAGTGTTTGTCCCAGCATGATGGCAAAATCGTCGCGAAGCCATCCATACACAAAAAAAAGAAAAGAGGCCAAGAGGCTGAATTTCCAGAAAAGCTCGGGATTCAGTACTCTTTTGACTTGCTCCGATTGTATCCATTGTATCAGAAGCCGTGCTGAGAAAAAAATCTGAGCAGTAAAGCCTATAGCATATATGAATAACTTACCCGATAACCATTCGCTCATTTTTTCAGATTTGTTTTTTCCACTTTGTACTGTATATATCGGCTACGAATCCAGTGGCAGGCAAAGGCATCCTGAAGTAAAAGTAAAGAAGCTGCCCGTAGCTCATATCAATCTTGTCAAGAAACAAATAAATATCATTTTTAATTTATTATCAGTATGTTGTGTATACCAAACGTCTGTAGGATATCAGAGATAATAGGGGCATCAAAATATAAGTTGACAAGATAAGCGCTGTCAAGATTTTATTAACCACTTTTTCTTTCCCCGGTTTAAATCGAAGCGTCATTTCTATCACGAATAAAAGGAACTCATGTCTTTTTATGTGCACTAAATAGTTCGTTTCCGGATAGCGGGATCTCCGCCTTCGGTTCCGACTGGTGTGACTGATATTGAATCCTGTTGTTAACAGGACTCAGAGCATAGGCAGTCTCGTTCTGCAGCAGGGTAAACGCTGGCCATATCAGGGCTGAAACCTGCGTACGGAGGAACCCCCTCTTTATTTTTTACTAAATTTCTCCTTTAGCTTTAACAAAGAATCCTGTATTGGCGGTCGCAAAAGTTTTTTAAATACAGTGGAGATATTTTCTTCTTCAGCGAGAAACAGGCAGCTAACTATATCATCAATTAGTTTTACATCAAGACTTCCTTCGAGCGTTATCTCATCCATGCTGTCAATATCTTCAGGAGAAATGGGGTATAGCTCATAGAGCTGAACCCATGTGTCTTTTGCAAAAAATGTCTTTCCCGCTCGGATAAAAAACAGGCTTTTCTCCTTAATGCATCCTGGTTTTGCCGGTCTATTTTTTTTCTGAGACGTGGTTTTGACAAAGATGTAAGGTTCGGATTTGGAGGGCGTGTTTAATAATACGAGATATTTCTTACCTGTATCGCCATTATGGAAAACTAACTGTCTGTGATGATAGATAGCTTCGCGCGTTTGCAATTAATCCACTCCGAACAGCTTATGAACTTCTGATATCTCTTCCATTCTCTCCTTGGCTTCATTATAAGACAGGCTTACTATATCACTGTCAATAGCAAGCATATAATCTATTTTCTGAAACTCACCTTTTTCCTTTAACGTCTTGTCCCATGGCTCATTTAGATCGGAAGAG
>JAABPS010000370.1 GCA_011391835.1 Desulfobacteraceae bacterium | reverse complement strand
TCAATTTGAAAAACGAGCGCTTCAAATAACCGGTACAGCCTTCTATATTCTGACAGTGGGGCTGCTCATCGGTTCAGCCATCAATATATGGCAGGGGCATCATCCGGAAACGACGTTTTGGGGAATCGTTGTCGCATCCATATCCATTATGACAATGGGGCTGCTCATCTATTTTAAAATGAAAGTGGGAAAACAGCTAAATTCTCAGGCAATTATCGCTGACGCCAATTGCACAAAAGCATGCCTGTATCTTTCCATCGTTCTTCTGATATCCAGCGCTGGATATGAACTTACAGGTATTGGAGGGCTTGATTCCATTGGCGCAGTTTTCATCGCCTGGTTTTCATTCAAAGAAGGAAAAGAAGCCTTTGAAAAGGCAAAAGGCAATGTGTGCTGTGAATGTGGAAACGATTGTCATTGATTTACTACCGTCATGACAACACACGAAATTGACCCGTTACGTTTTATCCTTCATTAAATCCCTGAGGTTGGCAAAGGGCTTATACGTGCCGGTTGGCAGCCTTTCACTGCCCGTCGACCCCTCATTATACCATTCCTCGACCAGATATCGCGAATGTTCATTGTCATGACAGTAGATGCACAAAAGCTCCCAGTTGCTGCCATCAGACGGATTGTTATCATGGTTGTGGTCCTTGTGATGGACAGTAAGTTCACGAAGTTTTTTGCCTCTGAAATCACGGCCGCACCGCGCACAAATCCACGGATGGATCTTGAGCGCTTTTTCCCGATAACTCTTCTGCCGCTCCTGGCTCATTCGCCTTGCTTCTTCTACAAGGGGATTCTGTTTACCTTTGTCTGATCGTGTGCTATTTGATGGCATATATTTACCTTCGAGTTTGTCTTTTATGCCAACGGCCGTGCACCGCAGCAGGTGCGAAGTGGTTTATATCCTTGCATTCATTATATGTGTGAAGCCGTCGACTTTCAACTTATCTTGACGTCCCTTGAAATATCGGGCATTCATTTCTTGCGGTCCTAAATCCTCTACATCTTGAAAACCTACAGCCCTCAGATCACGCGTAAGTAAGGAAGGATCGTAAAAAGTCTGAAAGGGCTCGCCAGCTAAAGCTACGCGATGTGCCAGGCTATCAAAAATTTCGCGCTCGGCTGAATTCAGCGACAATGGCGATATTGTGTAATCGAATACTATTCCACTTCCGACCGGCAACGATGCAACGAATTGCAGAGTGGCCATGACCGCGCTGCTCGTAAGATACTGAGTCACCCCAAGCCATGAGAAGAAAGTACATTTGCCGGTATCGAAGTCGGCTCGCGTAAGCCCTTCCTCAAGTGTTTGGTTTTCGAAGTCAACAGGTGAGAAAGTGAGCGTTTGGGGAATCGGGATGCCTGCTTTCTCGAGGCGCGTTCGCTTCCAGCTTTGGGTGGCCGGATGATCTACTTCGAAGACATGTAAAATATCTTCGGTGTACGGATTACGGTAAGCGAAGGTATCAAGACCCGCACCGAGAACAACATATTGTTGAACGCCCCTCTTCACGGCACGATGGAGTTCGTACTCAGTATATCGACTGCGCGCAGCCAAGAAGGGCCGAAGCCTGGATGATAATGGAGAGAACTCCAGCCACTTCGGATCTAACGTTTGCGCCGAAACATGATCCTCACCAAGAATGCGAAGCGCAAGGGGATCGCTGAAAACATTTGGTTTATCCATTATCTGGTGTGCGGCACGGTGCACTGCGACTATCAGCGCTGTCACGCTTGGACAGTTTTCTTTCATATGGATGTTTATTAGTTGTTGAACCCAGAAGGCTCATATGCGTTAGCCGATAAAAACGGACTCTCTCCTTTTATGCGGCTTTTGAAGTCTTGCGTGGAGCGGGTGCACCCTGCAAAAGACCTTGGATACTAAGGTCTTCATCGATATCTGGCCAATGTATTCCATACCCTCCCCCAGAAACTTTCCAGTTTTCGCGTTGTTCCGGCGCTGCATGCAGCAAACGGGGGTACCAAGCCAGGGGAACCGTTATGGTCCGACCGTCAAAAATATCTACACTGATTGTATCGTCAGTAAAGTGCACATCGCTGACTCGTTCACCTGCTTTAGGTTCCGTAGTATTCATTCCATGCCTCCAATAATTCTTTTTGGTTCTCATTAGTCAGTTTTTCCAATTTTCTCAATTCCCGCGCCGGATATCCAAGATTATATGCCAAGGCCACAGGGTTAAGCCAGAACTTGGCTGAAAAAGCGTCTCGATCAATATGGACATGCGGTGGTTCGTGCATGTCATGGCTGACGAAATAAAACCTGTATGGCCCTGTTCTCAAGACTGCTGGGGACATTGCCCTTTTCCTTTTTTATCAATTTTCCGGCGAACAGTGAGCTGTGCGACAGCGGAACGCCGTCAGCACCAGCGATTTGGACAATATTTTTAGTATTTCAACCGATTACACTGTTTACGGTCTCTTTATGTGAAAAAGTTTTGGCAAACGTTCCTCTACCCTTTTTTTCAAGCTCTGATCTACTTCTATGTCCGCTAAAAAATTGTCAACAGCGCCAAAAAAATCTTGAACGAAAAGATTTAATCCCAAAACAACCAATTCAGGATGTTTTTTCGGTTCATAGAAATGTTTCAAGCAATTTGGTTTATATACGATTTGTTTACATTTTATTTTCTATCTGTCGCTAGATTTATTTTAAATCACTATGCGCAATAGCTGCCCATGCAACATGATATTTTTTTGTTCATGAATGGCTTTTGTTCAATGCATATTCGATTTCATTAAATACATCTTTCTGCGACGTGGTCCGCCCCTCCCTGATGTCTGCTTCTCCTTGTGAAAGAAGTTTTAAAAGGCCTATGGCATTGCGCATATTTTCATAACTTTCAGGATCTTGCAATACAGCGCGTGGTTCACCGTTTTGAGTAATGATAACTGGCCGATGTGCCTCATTAATTTGATTGAGTAAATCCGCTGCCCGTGATTTTAAATATGTAACCGGTTTGATGCCATTTGTAATATTCATGGTTTTCCCTCCAGTCCTAAAATAGTACATAATCGGGCCGAAAGTCAATTTGGAATACAAACGAAAGTGGTGTGCAGCAAAAAGTGTATGGATTGCGCTAATATATGGTCCCATGCGTACGCGGGATGAAATTGACTGATGTCTTTATGGTTTCGCAACAAACCCTGCCTTAACTCCTGGCTCAAATCCAGCCTGTTGATAAAAGCGTAGAGTCGCATCATCTTTTCGTCCGGTAAACAACATCACCTTGTAGCAGTCCTGTTCCCAGGCCAATTCAAGCGCTGACTGAAGAATCCGTGTGCCGATGCCTTGCCTACGAAAATCTGGATGTGTCACAACATTTTCAATTAGACCGTATGGGCGTGCGCTTCGTGTAAGATTTAGAATTATTGATAGCGCACAGGAAGACACA
>JAABPS010000369.1 GCA_011391835.1 Desulfobacteraceae bacterium | reverse complement strand
CATCAGGGGAGACACGAAATAGATTTATTTCGTCGACCGAAAAAAGAATTTCAAAAAAAGCAATAGACGAATCAAGCACAAGAGTTGCCTCCAAAGGGTCTACTGTAATTGCATCAGCGGGGCAGGGAAAAACGCGCGGCCAGGTTTCTTTCTTGGAAATAGATACTTACATTAATCAATCCATTATTGCGGTAACTCCTGATAAATCAAAAGTTAATCCGTTGTGGATTTTTTATAATTTGTCGAGTCGATATGAGGAATTACGACAATTATCTGATACGAGTAGTATTCGTGGAAGTTTGGCAAATCCCGACATTCGAGCTCTCCCGATCAGTGTCCCATCTATAGAAATGCAAACAGAAATAACGGATATCCTAATTAATCTAGATAAAAAAATTGAATTAAACCGCCAGACAAATCAGACCTTGGAAGCTATCGTTCAGGCGATTTATAAAGAATGGTTTGTCAATTTCAACTTTCCCGGAGCTACTGGCGAGATGCAAGACAGCGAACTCGGCCATATTCCGAAGGGTTGGCGGGTTGGTATATTAGACGAACTAGTGACAATAGAGAGCGGAAAGCGCCCCGGGAAAAAATCTGAAACAAGAACAAATGATTTTAATGTCCCTTTGCTTGGTGCCAGTTCTATCATGGGATATGTAAATGAGATTTTATATGATAGGCCTATTTTAGTTATAGGCAGAGTAGGTACGCATGGAATTGTCCAAAGAATTTCGGGGCCATCATTTCCTTCAGATAATACACTAGTAATAAAAACACAGTATTATGAATATATCTATCAAATCTTAAAAACAATCGATTATAGGTTGTTAAATGTTGGAAGTACTCAACCGTTGATTACTCAAGGTATGATTAAAAAAAATAAAATATTAATTCCGACGCATGATGTCCTAATAAAATTCGAGTCGCATGCTGCTGATGTATTTAAAAAGATTGCTGCAAATAATGAAGAGACTGAAACATTGATTGGAAGTCGCAATATTTTATTGCCGAAGCTTATGAGCGGTGAGATCGAAGTATGAAAAACTTATTGCATCCATTGATATCGTTAAATGCGTATCAAAACGGGCTGAATTAAGCTCTGGGGGTATTTACTACTTTTTAAAGGACCAGCGATTTAAAGATTATTGTTTGAGTCATACAAATGGATCTACCGTTTTGCATTTGCGAAGCTCGGAATTACCAAATTATGAGATATTGATTCCTACCCTGGACATTTTAAATTCTTTTTGCCGATTTGTTCAAATTACTCTCGACACTATATTGGCAAATAACCATCAGATTCAAACCCTGATCAACATAAGAGATGGTTTATTGCCAAAGCTTATGAGTGGTGAAATTGACGTATGAGTGAAGAAAAGAAAATAACCTTAACTGATAACCCTGATTTTAACAAATGGCTCGAGGAGAATTATTCTGTTGAAATCGAAGAATACGAATTTCTTTCCAGCGGCGTGCTTTATCAAATGAGCTATGATAGCTATTTGGAAGCCTTGGCGCGATATGAGAAGGACCCCAAGATTGAATTAAGCCGAATCGAAGAAAATTTTCCTTCGCCTATTGCTTATTATTTCTATCAAGCGGAGAACAATTATCAGAATGATCATCACCGACTTGATCTGCTGAAATCCTGCTGGGAGTCGGTAGTATTTGTGTTGTTTGGTCTAATAGTTGGAGAAGCGCGCCATAGAGGGCTTCCTCTTAAGGATTTGGGAATTAGATGGGATACTTACTGGAGCGATCGGCTTTTTGATAAATTGACTATTATCGAGAATATTCTCGATTACACGACCAAGAGCGGTATTTCGTTTAACTGTGCCACGATAGTGCATATTGAAACACTTAGCCTCATCAAGAAGCTCAATCAGGAGCGAAACGGTTTTGCCCATGCTTCGGCACGGACGTCTGCTCAACAAAAAACGTTGTATGCAGAATTGTACCCACAGTTAGAAACTGTATTAAAAAGACTGATAAGATTGGAACAGGTGACGCTGTTTCGATATCACGAAGCAGAAACGCCCCTGTACCCGAGGTGTGAAGTTTTTAGAGGGCCGTCAATGGATGGCAGAAAAGCGATTATCTCTATCCAAAAGGACAATTACGTCGTTATCCTTGATTCTTTCAATCCGCGTTCGATTTTCGCTCAAGTGATGGGTGAGGCCTTTTGCGTGTCGCCGTTCATTCATTTTTGTCAAGAGGCGCATGAACCCAATGCGTTATTGTGTTTTTTTAAAAAGAAATCTTCTGGCAAATATCTATATGAGATTGTTAGCAAGTCACAGAATAAAGAATTTGATGTGTCTGTTTTTGAATTGATGGAAAACAAGTTAAAGAATTTGGTTATTTAAGGATATATGTTATGAGCAATTCATTCTACGAATCAGATATTGAACAGCTTACCTTAGAAATACTTAATGAGGAGCATGGGTATAAGATCCTTTATGGCCCCGATATTTCCGAAGGCGATCAAAAAGAGCGTGAATATACAGAAGTCATTCTACAGAATCGACTCCGTAAGGCCGTTGACGAAATCAATGGTGGCATTCCTGCTGAGGCGCGTGATGAAGCGGTGAAAAAGGTCTTGAGAACGTTCTCGGTAAGTCTTATGGAGAATAATGAATCATTCCACAGGATGCTCACCGAGGGCATTGATGTCAAGTTTGGCGTTGGCGATGGTAAGGCACGAACAGATAAAGTTTGGCTGATTGATTTTGCTAATCCTGAAAACAATGAGTTTCTCGCGGTAAATCAGTTTACCGTTATTGAAGACCAAAATAACAAACGTCCGGATATAGTTCTTTTTATCAATGGTATTCCGCTGGTTGTGATTGAACTTAAGAATCCAATCGATGAGAACGCGGACGTTAAAGCCGCTTTCAACCAATTCCAGACATATAAGCAGTTGATCCCATCGCTGTTTAACTACAACGCTTTTCTCATTGCTAGTGACGGTTGGTTTGCCAAAATCGGCACAATTACCAGCGATTATTCCCGGTTTATGGAGTGGAAAACGGCTGATGGTGAAACTATCGTTGACGCCAAAGTCGAGCCAGAGCTTGAGCCGATGATCAAAGGGCTTTTGAACAAGAGAACCTTGTTGGATGTTATTCGCCATTTTGTCGTTTATGAGGAAGCTAAAGAAAAGACCCTTAAAAAGGTAGCGGCATATCATCAATATTATGCAGTGAATAAAGCAATTGAATCAACGGTTCGTGCCATTGCGGACACTCCGTCTATGGTTAAGGAAGATCCGGGGCATTACGGATTCCCCAGCGTTCGGGATCAGGCACGTGGTGATAAGCGGGCTGGCGTGGTTTGGCATACGCAAGGGAGTGGTAAAAGTCTTTCGATGGTTTTTTATGTGGGCAAACTTGTTCTCACGGAGGCAATGAATAACCCCACAAT
>JAABPS010000368.1 GCA_011391835.1 Desulfobacteraceae bacterium | reverse complement strand
GCGACCATTGCAGATGGAAAGCCTCGGGAAGCTGAAATATACATGCATCACAAAGATGGTCACAGAATACCGGTTTTGGTTCGTGTCAGTTCATTAACTGATGAAGACGGCGCTATCATCGGCGGGGTAGAATTATTTACGGATGTCAGCAATTATGCGGCCAATGAATTAAGGGTAAAAGAACTTTCGAAACTGGCTCTTCTTGACAACCTGACTCAATTGGCAAACAGAAACTATATTGAAAGAGAAATGCAAAGCCGATTTGAAGAGCAAAAACGGTTTAACGTGCCGTTTGGTATTTTATTCATGGATATTGATCACTTCAAGGATTTTAATGACCAATATGGCCATGACGTGGGGGATGCTGTCCTGAAATTTGTTGCCAATACCTTTGTTGCCAACAACAGGCCATTTGATCTTTACGGCCGATGGGGAGGGGAAGAATTTATTGGGATCATACGCAATATAAACGAAAAAGACCTTGCGTTTCTGGGGAACAGACTTCGAACACTGATTGAACATTCATACATCATTCATAACAATCAAAAATTAAATGTCACCATATCCATTGGCGCTACACTGGTTAACGAAAAAGACACTCTTGAGAGCCTCATCAAAAGAGCTGATACGCTTTTATATAAAAGTAAAGAAGCAGGCAGGAATTGTTTAACCGTAGGTTGAATGTGATTAAGAAAAAGCCGCATCTATGCGATGATTTCTTGTTAATTTAAGCAGTTAAAAGAAAATCGGTTGTATATTTCTGCATTGAATTATCTCTAAAGTTTTCAGATAATTCTGCCGATACATGTTTCGAGGAAAGATACTATGCGCGTGTCCAGCCATCACATCTATAATATTTTAAATATCTACAGCAAATGGGTGAGTAAGAATGGGGAGTCTTCCCTGGAAAAATTCAATGGAGACAGCTCCGCGTTTGATGGGTCACGTATTTCCGCTGATAGATATCGCAGATCGATCATGCAAAAGGTATCGGTACATATTGTTTCCAAGTTAACCTGTTTAGAGTCGAACAATAAAAGAAGCCATGCCATTGCGGAAAGTCTAAAAGACTATGAAGGGAAAAACGGGAAATTGGATGAGATAATTGAAGAAACATTTGTTTATAACGCTATAGATCAGGGCAGAGAAAAAACAAAAAATATACTTTTAATTGATAAATCCTGTTTTTTAGCCAGACAGGCCGAAAGAAAAAAGAAATAAGCTTGATATAATGATATGATTAATACCGTATACGCCAATAGTGTTCACCAGCCGAATTCTTATTTTAATCGGAGGGAAAAAAGATCTGACATCGATCTATTGGGCGATCAGGTTGCTGATAGGGCAGGGATTATGTGGTCAGGGGATATTGCATATCTATTCCGTGGTTCAACATTAGTACGCACTGCAATGGTGTCAGTTTCGCCGACAGAAAAGAATAAAGCCTGGCCAGAACGGCGGGGGAAAATCAGGGAGCTGATACACAGCGGCAGATATACCATTAACCCAGAAAAGCTGGCCGAAAAGATGCTGGGTACGATGGCAGGCGTATGGATGGCCAGTCAATAGTGTGAGAAAAATAGGGCTCCGGTCGCGCCTTGCTTTTTGTCCAATTCAGGATGATTCTTTTTGAGTCATCCTTTTTTTATGGGTTTCCCCCAGCAAGATTTTGAAAATCTCTTACTAAAAAAACGGATACAGCCATTTCAAACAAAAGCCGGCAATTACAGGGACAATGAGATTATCGTTTATAGTAATTTTTCTGGTTATTTTTATTGGAAAGAGTTCAAAAAAAGTAATGGCAAAAGATGTTATAAAAATAAGGGGTAAAGGTATCATGCCGTTCCACACATCCAGGAGAAGCGGGAGTTCGGGAAAGATAAAAAATAAAACCAGACACATAATAAAACAGGCCAACGATCCTTCCAGCGATTTTTTCCCTATTTTAATTCTTCCAATACTCTGGCCTATAAGTGCGGCTGCCGCATCGCCCAATATAAACAAGGTCAGCACCATAAAAGAGATATGCGGCATTTTTCGAAAAAGGATTGAACAGATGAGCGCTGAGGCAATGATATAGGTAGAGCCGGTAGTAATTTTATCTTCTTCTTTTCTAAGCATGTATCCGAAGCATGAAAAAAATACTTTTTGGAAAGCCGGATACCTGAAACGCAATGTTTCCATAGTAATGGATCCCAGCGTAAGAAAAAATAAAATCACTGCGGGAGTCCAATCAGATATACCGGTAAGTTTGGGAATATAGAAAATTCCCAAAGGCATAAGCAGCGCTAACAGGTGGAGCAGTTTTCGATTTAATTCCTGCGGTTTGATGGGCATCTATTCGAGGTCTCCGATGTGATATATTCAGATCATTTAAAAAAAACAGGTTCACGCATGATCAGGTCAATAGCTTTTGAGGACGTTTCAGCGGCTTTGGGGAAAACGCTGCCAAGCGCCCTGATGTGTCTTAGATTATCGGCAGTTCGAAGAATCAGGGTGGCAAGGTCACCTTCTTCCATTTCAGACAAAGCCACAACCTTTTCCCAGGATTGTCCTGAAGCCCACCAAAAAAGGCTGACAGCTGGCCGGAAAAAAAACGTCCGGACGTCAAATCCGTGATCAAGCATAAGCCTCATAAAAGGTCTGAGTCCGCTTTTGGTCTTTAAAAACACTCCGGCCAGATTCTGGGGGATGAACTCTTTACTTATTCTATCATCTGTTTCATCTTCATTGACAAATATTGCCATGATGGCAGCCATAACTATCGGATCCGATTCAGGAAAGATGTCTTGTTTAAAGGCTTCAGCGATCATCAGCGGCTGGTCAACTCTGAGCCTGGCTGCCCATGTTCCATCATGCGTCAAAACGCCGTCTTTGGCCACATAGTTACATTCTATTAAAAAATCAAAGTGTCTATAAAAATCCCTCACAAGGTATTCATAACCGTTTGCTTCAATCCTCTTTGTGTTGTGTGGTTTTTGCGAATTCGTTTTTTTCTTTATGATATAGGCTGCAAAGGATTTTTTTAGAAGGTCTTCAATTTGAGATGGTGTATGAGACAGAAGCAGATTGAGTATCATGGAAAAATTTATCCGGATCTGGCTCGTCACATCTGTTGGCGGAGAATCTATAAGCCGGGCCACGGACCGTATATCCATGAATTTTCCGGGAATTGCCAGGGCAAAGCCGATATTGTCCATGCCTCTTCTGCCGGCTCGGCCCGTCATCTGGTGAAATTCTGTTGAACTCAGGGGCATGAACTCTTTTCCATTGAACCTGTCGGAGTTCAGAAAAACAATCGTTCTGGCAGGAAAATTTACACCGGCCGCAACAGTTGATGTGGCAAAAACGGCGTCCAGCAGGCCCTCGGTCATCAGCGTTTCAAGAATCAGCTTCCATGCAGGGAGCTGTCCGCTGTGATGGGAGC
>JAABPS010000367.1 GCA_011391835.1 Desulfobacteraceae bacterium | reverse complement strand
TCCTCAGCTATTTTATTTCCATGCAAATTAAAATCGGAAATGCCGACGTCTTCTTGATCAAGTGGCTTCAGGTTCATGAAAAGGGGGTTGTATTCGGATTCTGGACCTTTTACATCATTGGCCTTTGCATTTGCCTTGCCTGCTGTTATCAAAGCAGGATTTTTTAAATAGTATTGGAAAATCTGTTTTTATAAAACCGATGGGCAGGGAAATTAACGGACAGATAACATCCTTATGAATTGCATAAAATGTAACAGGGACTTTTCAAAAGACGACAATTTAGCGGCCATATCCGGGAGTATCATGGGGGATGAATATACGGATGTGTATTACTTGTGTCCGGCATGCAGGGTATTTACGGTGGCAAACTGGCGGGATAATTTTACCGGCATAGAGACCATGAATGTTTCCGGCCCGCTGGAAGAACGTATAGGTATGGAGAGGGTGGAGCTGATCCAGCAGTGTTCACGGCCATGGGATAAAAAATGCCGCTGCCCGGCACATCGGACATACTTCAATGATACGTTGGATTGACAATAATTTTATTCAATATTCAAGATGCGACGCCATTAATGTTTGGCACCGCCAATGTTTCCGTCAATTTTTTTGGGCAGCTGAAGCAACCGGACATTGCCAGCCAGCTTGGGATTACCCATACGGCAGTGAACATGGCGATAAGAAAGGGAAAGATATTTGCTTCTGAAAATGACATTAAAAATATGTAAAATTATATTTTTAATGTCCCCATCTTCCCGCTGTTTAAAGTTCTACCTTAACCTTGGTCAGTGGCATTTTTTTCGGTTATCATTTGTAAGTCTGAAATTAATTCGAAATCCTTGCTGTTATGGGTTACAAAAGGTGTTTTATGTCGTATTGCGCAAGCTGCTATCCATGCATCATTGAAAGATATGGGCCGACCTATTCGTTGTCGTTCGACTAATACTTTTCCATATTGTTTTGCGATTTCATGATCGTAGGGGATCACGACATAATTTTTAAGGGCTGTTTCTAATTGAAGCCTTCTCTTTCGCCCCCAGTTCTTTTTTTCTGCCCCATAATAAAGTTCACCCACAGTAATAAAAGAAATTGCGATCAGCTTTCCTTTAAGATATGAGGCATAAACTTTTGCTTCAGGGCCTCCACGCATCATATAAGAAACAATATTTGTATCGATTATGATCTTCGAAGTGGTCATAATTTAACAGCCCTTGCAAGGCTTTGTTGGCGCAACGTGTGAATATCCTCTTCAAACCCATCATCCGGTTCACCTGGCCATGTTCCAAATAACATGGTAATATCATCAATTGGCTTAACTCCCTGTATCTGAGCCAATTCCTCTATACTGAGGGACTGCCAGAAACTTGTAGGCAAAGGGGTGCCTTGCGGCAAAAGATCGGCTCCTTCCTGTTCCCGATCCTCAAGCCGCTGAATGTCATGCAGGACAATACTACTGATTTTGCCTGTGAAAGAGTCTTCCTTTGCCTCGCCGATAACTTTTACATAATGTAGGATATTATCTAAAACTTCTTCCTTTCGATCCTCATTAAAAAGGCAAAGGACCGGATCGCCTATTGATGGATGTACCCGGCAACGAGTGCCATGTTCTTTAAAATCAGCCATCAACAAAAGGCCTTCGATTGTTCGAATGTTGATCTGAGGTCCTGTAATACGCTCTTGTATGCGTTGGAACCCTTTTGAATCATACCGCGATTTTATAGGTTTGGATCGATGGTTTAGAGAAAAGCTAATCTCATTGACTCCTTTTTCAAAAAGAGTACCAAGATCACGCCAGGCTATCAACACTCCCGGATCAAAACCGGCAGGCAACTCATCATTTGATTGCTGAACCAGTTGCAGACCCATTAGAGATTTTTCAATAATTTCCAGCCCGAAATCCATCCCAGCTAAAGATTTCTGTTCGGAGGATCGCTCAAAACCAAGTATTGCAGCAGGACTGCCATGAGTTATTTCAACAAGATCAAGCGCAATCTCTTCCTTAATACTTTTCTGCGCTGGTCCCTTGCGGATGCTTTCAGATTGACCCATTAAAACCATTCCACAGCGGTGCAAGGTCTTATTGAATTGCGATATTAATTGCAATAAATGACTTACAGATATCCTGCCGGAACCGACAGACTTGCCTGCTAATCGGATTGATAAAAAATGTTTAAGTTCATTCACTGAGGCAATCACCTCCTTATCTGAAATTATCCAATTAATGGTAATCTATAAATGACACGGTATTTTTTGCGGGATGTTTTCTCTTATATATATCATAAGTTGGTTTTTATGAAAAACATAAATATGAAATATGTAGGAAGTTGTTTCTATTAGACTTTCCTAATTCGCTTGTGTTTATACCACCGCCTGTTTGATAATGGCATCGGTTATTGAATCTGGGTGTAATAGTTTAGTCCCTATTTAGTGTGATTTGTGTGGCAGTGTCAAGTTGAGTTATTGTACAGGGCAGTCTGAGAGGTTCATTTACTGCCCAGTAAACCAATACACTTCTTGTTTTAACACGAAGGGGCTGTTTGCCGGATCGAATGATATCTGCCACAGAATCGCAAGTATTTTCTCAACTCGTATGGCATCGGTTAAAACTCACCACATATCCTGTTAACAGCCGCCGCATAACATCGTTTTTTATTCGGCAAATCAAACCTCTCCGTATGCTTCGCTCGGAACGCTTCGGCAAAATATATCACTTCAACAAAATACTATAATTCACATTTCTCCCCATAGACGGATTTTGTTTTAATGCCTTCTTTTTGACCAGATCGGTAATATCGCGATAGGCGGTAGCGCGGCTGACTTTTGCGATGGAAACATATTTGCGGGTCGTCAGCCCTCCCTCAAAACCACCCGGCCCGGTATCCAGCAGTTTATTTAATACTTTTCTCTGGTGAGGATTGAGGGCCGTTTGGCCCAGTCGATTCCAAAATTCCGCTTTTAAAAGAACGCTTGAGATCATATTTTCCGAATGCTTTACAGCCATTTCGAAACATTCAAGAAACCATACCAGCCACGGCGTAATATCCGTGCTGCCTTTTTGGCATTTTTCCAACGTATTGTAATAATCATCTCTTTCTTTCATAATTGTAGACGAGAGGCTGTAATATCGCGAGGAAAGATTTTCATCCTGCGCGAGCGCCATATCCGTCAGCGCCCTGGCAACACGTCCGTTTCCGTCTTCAAACGGATGGATGGTGACAAACCAAAAATGCGCTACAGCAGCCCGAAGGACTCCCTCAACCGTATAACGGCTTTTCTTGAACCATGATAAAAATGCTTTGACTTCCCGGGGCACACTGTCATGAGGCGGTGCTTCAAAATGGATTTTTTCTTTTCCGACAGGCCCGGACACCACGTGCATGGGCTGTGAACCCCGCCATTGACCTGTCTTAATGCGATGAAGCCCTGAATA
>JAABPS010000366.1 GCA_011391835.1 Desulfobacteraceae bacterium | reverse complement strand
GGATTCAATACGTACCGAAGCAGCAACGATTAAGAAACATAAAGGAATTATTCCGGGGCTTGCTGTAATCATGGTTGGAGAAGATCCGGCATCCAAGGTTTATGTGGGAAGAAAAGCAAAGGCATGTATGGAAGCCGGTTTTTTGTCACGCCAGCACAAGTTGCCGGCGGATACCACCGAGGCGAGTTTGTTACAATTGATCAATGAACTCAATGCGGATAGCTTAATTCATGGTATTCTCGTTCAGCTTCCTCTTCCGAAGCATATTTCTGCTGATAAAATTATTGCTGCAATTGATCCGCGCAAAGATGTGGATGGATTTCATCCCTATAACGTAGGTTGCCTCTTGACCGGTTCACCGCTTTTTGTTCCTTGCACGCCACGAGGTATCATGGAATTAATCTCCCGCACCGGTATTCCCCTTTCCGGTAAAGAGGTAGTCGTTGTCGGCCGAAGCAATATCGTTGGTAAACCTGTTGCGCTTCTGCTTCTGGCGCAACACGCCACGGTTACAATCTGCCATTCTAAAACAAAAGATTTAGCTGCTGTTACCTCTCGCGCGGATATTTTGATTGCCGCTGTTGGCAAGCCCCAGATGATAAACGCGGATATGGTTAAAGATGGAGCTGTCGTAATTGACGTGGGGGTAAATCGCCTGGATAACGGCAAGCTTGTCGGAGACGTTGCGTTTGCTGAAGTGGTAAAAAAAGCTTCTTATATAACACCTGTGCCGGGTGGGGTTGGTCCCATGACCATTGCTATGTTAATGAAAAACACACTTGATGCGGCATATAGTCAATAAATAGGACATTGATAACATATTTTTTGTTGATTTCTCCTTGACTTATTGGTTGGGTTTACTTTTTGCTTTTGTTTTGTAAAAATAATATGATATCAACAAATATGCGATTGACTTTTCGCTGACCATAAAAAGGGAATAGAGGTTTTTATAGATTGGGCAATCTTTTATCTATAGCCGTAAGCAAATTTAATAACTGGGCAAGCAGACTGACTCCGGAAATAATCTCGGTTTTAGGGGTTTTTTTAATTGCCGTGGCCTTACGGCTGATTGCCTGGTCAAATACTCCTGTCATCGCGCCGGATGGCGTGGTTTATATCAGCCAGGCCAAGGCGATTTTCTATGGTCAATGGGCAGAAATTGCCAAATGCAGTGGGCTTGATCGGCTTTCTGTTTACCCTTTTTTGATTGCTGCTTTTTACAGCGTATTTTCCGATTGGATAATTGCAGGTAAGGCCATTAGCTTCATTTTTGGCGTTGCCACTATAATCCCTCTGTATTTTCTTTTAAGACAATTTTTTGATTACAAAATCAGCGCTTTGACCACCTTAATTTTTGCTGTAAATCCTTTTTTTGTCAGCACAAGCGTTGAAATACTCAGGGAGCCTATGTATTGGTTCTTTACGGTTTTGGGCTTTTACTTTTTTACTGTTTGTATAAAAAAAGAAAACCAATTGTTTTTATTATTGAGCAGTATTTCCTTTTTACTGGCGGCATGGACAAGAATAGAAGGAATTTTGTTTTTTGCAGTATCTTTTTTCTATTTACTCTTTAAGAATCGTAATATTCGCAACACTCTAATTTTTATATCCCCAGCTATAATTGTATTTACGCTCACATTTTTTATTGCGTATTTTAAAGATGCTTCCATGTATGATTTACACAGGGGTGGTGAAGTTTTACGAAGGATTACTGATATATTTTCCAGATATTTGACAATAAGTAATTACTTAAAGGAATTAGCGGGTGGTATAGATGGAAGCACCGACGGGACGTTGAAGCTTTTTTTAGTAGAAGCTCGCATGAACATCTGGCTTATTGCTTTGGGAACGTTAATAAACAGGGTATTGGAAACATTTTTTTATCCTCTTTTTATTCCAGTACTCATAGGTTTTGGGAAGTTTCGAAAGATAAAAGAAGACACCCGCATATTTTACTTTATGTTGCTAGTTATTTTTTCATTGCTTGTTTTGTACTTTTCTGTTTTCTATATTTGGGTATTGGAGCCTCGTTACATTGCCCTATTTATATTGCCGTCTATTATATTCGCGGGTTTTGGATTAGAGTCCATTATTAAGTGGTCCAGAAGAATTTTTAGAGTGAACAAGCTTCTGGTGATTATCGCCTTGGCCTGCATTATGGTTCTTTCCACATTCCCCAAAAATAGTAAATACAGGCACTTTGACAAGATAGTTTATAAGGAAATTAGCGAATTTATAATAAATAAAGAAGGGGAAAGCCGGCAGGCAATAAATGTTTCCGCATCAGTTGCAACGCAGAGATGGATATCGTTTTATACCAATATCAATTACGAAGGCGTAATGTGCCACGAGCCGTCTTTTAAAAACTCTTGGGAGCTTTTTGCGGAAGCCGATTCTTTCATCAGGCAATTGAAAAGAAGGAACATCAAGTACCTTTTATGGACAGAAAAGACATGGTCAAACAAGGATATAGATATCATGAAGCATAATAAATATTTGAAAGAACTGGGAAGGTGGCGGCATTACGATACAGGCGAGATGATTTTATTTGAAGTAATGTAAACATGATAATTACTATGAAAAAAGACATAAAAATAAACAGAATAAATATTATCCAAAATATTATAGACAGGAAAAAAGCAAAAACCTACCTAGAAATAGGTGTCCGGGCAGGAGACGCATTTTTAAGAATAAAAGCTACATGCAAATTAGGCGTTGACCCCAATTTTGTAATTAGTCCAACAAAGAAGTTCCGGTATTATTTTAAAAATCCTTATAATATATTTAATAAATATTTTGATATGGAAAGCGACACTTTCTTCGCTCAGGAAAATATCAGATTGTCAGAACATGGCTTAGACGTCGTTTTTATTGACGGACTGCATACTTTTTCGCAGTCTTTAAAAGACGTTCAGAATTCTCTTGGATATTTAAATAATAATGGCGTTATCGTTTTGCATGATTGCAATCCTTTATCTGAAGCTGCGGCCTTTCCCGCGGCTTCCATAGATGAAGTGCAAAAAGTTAATCCCCCCGGCTTTGAAGGTATATGGAACGGTGACGTTTGGAAAACAATTGTTTATCTCCGATCAATGAGGAAAGATCTGCGTATCTTTGTGTTGGATTGCGATTTCGGCTTAGGAGTCATCACCAAAGGAACGCCGGAAACCATGCTGAACTATTCTCCAGACGCGGTTTGTAATTTATCATATAATGATTTGGCAAAAGAAAGACAATCGCTAACAAATTTGAAGAATTTAAATTATTTAGAAGAATTCTTGAAATAAACCTGTCACCAGGTTGTGTTGTTTAATGATGGCGCTTTTTCCAGAGCACTCATAATTTCTTCGTGATTTCTTTTAGTAGAATGTTCCTGACCCGTCCGAGAAGCTTTCTCCGACATTTTTTGTCTCCATGAATTATCCATTA
>JAABPS010000365.1 GCA_011391835.1 Desulfobacteraceae bacterium | reverse complement strand
GCCAGAGATAAAATAAATAACCAGCTTCAGGAAATTCTCGATACCCATACAGATCCCTGGGGGATAAAGGTTGCTACAGTTGAATTAAAGCATATTGACCTGCCCCAGGAAATGCAGCGTTCCATGGCCAAACAGGCAGAGGCAGAACGAGAACGACGGGCAAAGATTATTAATGCTGACGGTGAATATCAGGCAGCAAGCAAACTGGCTGAAGCGGCGCAGATTATTCAGCAGTACCCTATGGCCCTTCAGTTGAGATATCTTCAGACCATGAGGGAAATGTCTGCTGAACAGAATACCACCACCATATTCCCATTCCCCATGGATGTATTTAAGCCGCTGATTCAGATGTTTGATAAGAAGTAAGAACAAAGAGCTGATGTGGGATTGTTTATAGGTATTGACTTTGCATGGGAATCTGGTTTATGAAAGCCTCTTTTCTTAAAGCATGGGGTATGGGATTGCCCTGAGCAGGTAGCATTTAATAACCAAACCTATGTGATAGACATTAAAAGATGGGTGCTATCACCGGGAATAATGGGTGATGGATTCTTATGTGTATTTTACGAAGAAATAGGAGTGAGAGAAAATGACTGACGAAAACAAAGTGGCTGAGGAAGTGAAAGAGGCGGATGCAAGCCAGACGTCCGAAGAAGGCAAGAAGGCTGAAACAAAGAAAAAAAGCGAGGAAAAACCTCTTGGTAAAATGACGGTAAAGGAATTGAAGGAAATTGCCAAGGAGATTTCTGAACTTACCGGTGTTCATGGGATGAACAAGCCGGATTTACTCACGGCAATAAAAAAATCAAGAGGTATAGAAGAGCCGAAAAAAAAGAAAGATGTATCCTTATTTGAAACAAAGAAAAAAATACGGTTATTAAAGGCAAAGAGACAGGAAGCGATTATTTCAAAGGATAAAAAAATGGTGATGATTTATAAGCGAAAGATATCACGATTGAAAAAAAAGACACGCCATGCAGCATAGTGTTTGCATCGCAACGTTTTAGAGGTCTTCATACAGGCGCCCATTCATGACGTGCTATATCATAGTTTAGATCAAGACCTTTTTCTGAAAAATTGATATGGAAGATCGCAATGGCCTCTTTTCTATCACATGATCCTATTACATCTTTTGTCGAATCTCTTTTGTCTGAGAAGGGGTTTTCGGAAAGCACGTATCGTGCGTATGCCCATGATTTGAAGGAATTTGCGCAATTTGTTGTTCAGAAAGAGGTTTCCGAAGGCAGCAGGGAACATCCTCAAACGCCCTTTAGACCTGAACGAGTTGAGAGTCTGATTATCCGAGCGTATCTTGGTTTTTTGCATAAAAAAAATAAAAAGACCACCATTGCCCGCAAACTGTCAGCAGTACGTTCATTTTATCATTATCTGGTAAAGCATGGTGTTATGCTGGATAATCCTGTGGATCAGGTTCTCACGCCTAAAACGGAAAAACCAATCCCTGTTTATCTTCCTGTAGATGATATCTTCCGTTTACTGGATTCAATCGAAACGGGGACTCTGCTGGGGAAACGAAACAGGGCTATGTTTGAAACGCTGTATTCGAGTGGCATCCGGGTGTCAGAGCTTTCAGGATTAAATGTACCGGATGTGGATTTTCATAAAGGACATATCCGTGTGCTGGGTAAAGGCGGAAAAGAACGAATTGTTCCTGTGGGGAAAAAAGCCATGGAGTCTATCGTGGCATACCGGCGCATGCTGCGACATCAGGAACCGGCGCGATCAGAAGAAAAAGACACTCTTGAAAAAGGGCCTTTATTTTTAAACAGCAGGGGAGGGCGCCTGACAAACCGATCGATTGCCCGTATCCTTGAGGATATTGCAGTCAAAAGCGGGCTTTTAACACCTGTATCGCCCCATGCGCTTCGGCATACGTTTGCCACACATATGCTTGACGCAGGGGCGGATCTTAGAATTGTGCAGGAGCTGCTCGGTCATAAGAGTCTTTCGACCACTCAGAAATATACACATATCAGCATCGACCGGCTCATGGAAACATACGACAAAGCCCATCCCAGACGATAACGCTGATGATATGAAAAGGCAATAAGCGATGAAACCTCATGGGACAACAATTTTAGCGGTTCGTCATAATGGAAAGGCCGCAGTAGCGGGTGATGGACAGGTAACCCTGAACGAAACCATTATCAAGCATCGCGCTAAAAAGGTCAGACGAATCTACGATGATCATATCATTGTCGGGTTTGCAGGTGCTACGGCTGATGCGTTAAATCTGTATGAACGGCTGGAAGCCAAGCTGGAACGATATAACGGAAATTTGATGCGAAGCGCTGTGGAACTCGCCAGAGACTGGCGAACGGATAAGTATCTACGAAATCTGGATGCGATCATGATTGCTGTTGATGAGAAATCGATTTTTCTCATTTCCGGAAGCGGGGATGTGATTGAGCCTGATGAGGATATCATTGGCATAGGCTCCGGAGGCTCTGTAGCTCAGGCGGCAGCCACTGCCCTGGTTCGTCATTCGGCTCTGGATACAAAACAAATAACTGAAGCTGCAATGAAAATTGCGGCATCCATTTGCATATATACAAACACCGATATCACCATCGAAGAAATATAGAATGAAGCAAAAAAAACGGATTAATTTTATTTGTGGTAAAAGCGAATCATGAGTGTGCAGAATCTGAAGCCGGCTGAAATCGTAAAAGAACTTGATAAATATATTATCGGGCAGGACAAAGCAAAACGCTCTGTTTCCATTGCGCTGAGAAACCGGTGGCGCAGGCAGCAGGTTCCTGAAGATCTTAGGGATGAAATAGCGCCCAAAAACATTATTCTTATTGGCCCTACAGGCGTGGGGAAAACAGAGATAGCCAGAAGACTTTCAAGGCTTACGGATTCACCGTTCAGTAAAGTCGAAGCATCTAAATTTACAGAAATTGGGTATGTGGGCAGAGATGTTGAATCCATGATTCGAGATCTTCTTGAGATTACGGTAAACAAGGTTAAATCTGCGGAACAGGAGAAAGTAAAAGAAAAAGCAGCATTGATTGCAGAAGAAAGAATATTAGATATTTTGCTTCCCGAAAAAGCCCCACAGAAAAAATGGGATGATACACAATCAAATGACGTGAAGACAACTTCTCCTGGGGAACCAACGAATGGAGAGCCATCCACCCGGGGAAAACTTCGAAGCATGCTCCGGGAAGGCAAGCTGGATAATCGATATATTGATCTGGAATTGCCGGATCGTTCCATGCCTGTTGTTGAGATATTTTCAAATGTGGGAATGGAGGAGATGGGAATAAATTTTAAAGAAATGTTTGGAAATATCATGCCCAAAGGAACGAAAAAACGAAAAGTCAAAGTCGGCGAAGCCTTATCCATTTTGACTCAGGAAGAAACCCAGAACCTGGTGGACATGGACAAGGTGATCAGCACGGGCATTGAAA
>JAABPS010000364.1 GCA_011391835.1 Desulfobacteraceae bacterium | reverse complement strand
CATCTAAATCTACGCCTAAAAGCAGGGTACATCCTAATAACCCTCCTGCCAAGCAAATTTTGATTGGGAGCTTCATTTTGCGCTCATGTCCTTAGCTCTGGCCAGAAACCTGTCCAGCGAATTTCTGATTTCTCTTTTGTTAAATTTCCCCACGCTGGTCTTGGGAACCTCATCCACAATGGCCACCAGCTTTGGAAGCATCCACCGGGTGATCTTGCCTTTGTTCACTCCCTCGGCTTTGAGGAATTCAATAATGTCTTCCTCCGTATTGGAAGCGCCGGGCACAAGTTTGACAATGGCCATCGCCTTTTCTCCCCACACATCATCAGGAACTCCCACAACCGTAGCTTCTAACACAAAGTCAGCCAGTGCAATGAGGTTTTCGATCAGCACAGTGGGAACCATTTCAGAACCGCTTCGAATGATATCGGACATGCGATCCGCAATCACAATAAACCCTTCTTCGTCGATGGTAGCCATATCCCCTGTATGAAACCATCCATCATACCAGGCATCCGCGGTTTTTTCAGGATTCTTAAAATACTTCTCTGTGACCCAGGGGCCCCGGACAACAATCTGCCCAAGAGTTTTATTGTCATGCGGCACAGGCTGTCCATTTCCGTCAACCACTTCTACTTCGATGCCGGGAACAGGCAGTCCGGTTTTGACTCTGACTTCATCGAGTTTTTTCTTTGGCCAGCCTGACATATATTTTTTTACAAAAGCAGTAATGGTTGTAGGAGCGGTTTCAGTCATCCCGTATCCGGAGCGGGCATTTAATCCGGTGATTCTCTTTTCAAATTTTGTTTTCAGCCCCAATGGCAGAGCGCCGCCGCCTACCGTAATTTGTATCAGACTGCTCAGGTCGTATTTTTCTACATCCTTATACTCAAGGAGCAGAGCCAGAATCGTAGGCACGACTGCAACGCTGGTGACTTTTTCGGTTTGAACAAGCTCGCAGAAGCCTTCCACGGTAAATGTTCCCGGAAGTATTATTCTTACTGCAGAAAGAACCGCAAGAAAAGGGGCTCCCCAGGCATGAATATGAAACAGGGGAACAATAACCATGGGAATGCTGTTTTCGCCCAGAAATATGCGAGATGGATCATTGCTTAAATTGGCATATGCCAAAAGATGAAGGGTTTGCAGGTACAATGCCCTGTGCGTAAACATGGCGCCTTTCGGCAACCCCGTAGTAGCAGTGGTATAGCAAAGGGTTGCATAATTATCTTCACTTAAATAAGGCCAGTCATATTCATCAGGCTGCTCACTCAGCAACTTTTCATATTCATAAATGTTTTGAATTTTCGTTTTGGGGAGTCCAGGTTTATCGGACATATAGACAAATGCCTTTACCGTATCTTTTATCCTGTCATAAATGTTTTCCAGAAGTGGAAACAGAAAATCATCCACAAAGATCACCGTATCTTCAGCATGGGTAATGGTGTACACAATATGATCCTGCGCAAGGCGCACGTTGATGGGATGAAGCAAAGCACCGCTGCAGGGTACCGCGTAGTAAAGCTCTAAGTGCCGGTGGGTATTTAATGCCATGGTCGCGATCCGGTCGCCAGGCTCACCCACTTTTCCAGGATTCACATTTAAGGATTTTAACACATTTGCCAGACGGCAGGTACGCCGGTACCATTGCATCCAGGTAAAGCGCTGATATTCCCCGGTTTCGTGGTTTCTGTAAACCACGCCGATTTCATCCGGATAGATCTTTACAGGCCGCTTCATAAACGTTGTCAGAAGTAAAGGGTAGCGTGTGCTGAATTCCGGGTAGGTTCTGGATTCCATGTGTTCTTCTCCTTTATAACATTGATGGTTGAGATTGCTTCGTCGTCCTGCACCTGCAGGACTTCTCACAATGACGTTTGATGGATGTCGTTCCTATTAATAAATCACTTAAAATCCTTGCATCACCAAAACCGTCATTGGAACAAAGTGACGAAGCAATCCCAACTATTAAAATTAGATTGTTTTGCCTCGCAATAGCACAAACACGTGCAAGTTATATCAACAACGGCTCTTCAGTCTTGCGAATATGGTTTTTTTCTTTTATATTTTTCAGCCCTTTTCATATACTCCCACATAGGGCCTTTGATACCAAACTTCCGCAATTTCTTTTGCATGGCTTCGTTCATATTAATATTTAAGCCCGGGAAGATCCACGTCCCATGCTCTTTGGCAAAGTTTTCAATAAATGGAACAATCTCATTTTCAATATCAGGAGATAAATAAAATACCGGTTCCAGATAATCAGCATCAGGGCTGACCATGCCTTCATCTTCAGCGATTTTAGAAAGACGGGTATTGGGAAATATGCGAATACCGATCATACAGATGACGGCAGTAGGAGATGTTTGCAACACTGCATCCAGTGTTTGCCTGACTGTATCCATGGTTTCTCCAGGTCCGCCCAGAAGCAGGGAATGGCAAAAGGGAAGATCAGTCTGTTTGCAGATCGCAGAGGCGTTGATAATATCATCCGCCGTGAAGTTTTTACCCATGCGTATCAGCATTTCCGGACATGCTGCATCGCAACCAAATTCGATGCCTGTACAACCTGCATCACGCATGGCATGGATCAGTTCTGATGTAACAAATGCCGGATTCGTGTAACACCCCCAGTGAAACTTAATATTTCGTTTTATAATTTCTTTGCTAACTTCAAGGGCATGGTGAATGGGATAGTTAAATTCATTATCAACAAAAAAAATCGTACGGATTCCCTGAGAGGTCATGGTTTCTATTTCATCACATACAGCCTCTGGATCACGCATGCGTATGGTCTGTCCTTCAATGATCGGGTAGGTGCAGTAAATGCACTGAAAGGGACACCCCCGTTTTGTCTGAATATTTCCCATGCCGCCGTATGTCAAATAGGCGTCGCTGTCAAAACCAGATCTGTCAGGAACCGGAAGGTCATCTAAGTTTTTAATGATTTCAGGAGATGCATTATAGATGCCGGAGATCAAATTGCCTTTTTCCATGTCGTGAATCAGCCGGACAAAAACAAATTCTCCTTCTCCCTGAATGCCGATATCTGCGTCAAGATAGTTCATCACCGCATCGGGAAGCAATGTAAAGCCGCTGCCGCCAAGAACAATACGGGCTGCGCTTTGCTTTCGGATGGTCTGAATAATCCTTCTGTAAAAAGCCAGATATGAAGTGTATGAAGGATAACTGACATTGTCAATGTTTCGGATGGAAAGGCCGATGAGATCAGGGCAAAACGATGTGATGGCAGATGTAATGGCTGCTTCGAAGTCCCGCGCAAAACAAAGATCCAGCACCTGAAAGGGTATCCGGTTTTTTCGCAGTGCGCCCGCAATATAAGCAAGACCAATGGGAAAAACAGGATCCGGCAGAAATTCTATATTGGGTGAGATCAGCAGGACTTTTAAACGGTTATTCATTTTCGTTTTTTGCAAAAACAAAACAACT
>JAABPS010000363.1 GCA_011391835.1 Desulfobacteraceae bacterium | reverse complement strand
TAGTCATTTCCTTCATGGTGTCATCAATAGTTGCAAGGGGCATGTCTGCATCTGTCTTGATCGCAGGTCCTTTTACGGTAACAATACTATGATTCCACAGTTTCATTATTTTTGTGAGAGCAATTCGGTAAGAAAAATAGTTTGCGGTAACATGTGCCTTCTCCAAGGTAACGGGTGGTTTATCGTCTATTGTTATCTGCTTTAGTAGGCTTCTTGCGGCGCTGGTAATTCGATAACGCCCTAAAAAGGTAGAAAGCTTTACCCCTTTCTTCAAGGCGGAGATGATTTCATTTATTTGTAGTTCTCCCTCTGAATAATCGACAGCCTTTTCAGTAATAATGTAGCCTTGAATAGCCTGATATGATTTCCAAGCTTTATCTCGTAATACATGACAATCATCGTAAATTTTTCTCCAAAATACTGACTGCCTTTCTTCCGAAATAATGAAATGAAGGATTGATTTCTGCCACGGGGCCTTGATTTGAATCAAATCTGTCAAAACCCTATCGAGCAATTGGGCAGTATTAGATAATTCCTCATCGCCTGCTGAAAGAAGATTATCACCCCAATCAGCACGCTCTGTCTCTGTTTCCGCAGCCAAAGCACCTGCTGATTTTATATCCAGAATGAGGGAGTTAAAGGCTTCTGGTGATAAAATATTTTCTTGTTTTGGCAAGTAGTAAGGGTATGCCTTTTGATCTTCTCTCGAAATCTCATGTAATAGCTGGACGAGTTCTTTCAATTCTTCATCATTCAAAGGGGGTGAAGTTTCAGGTAATATTTTATCTGGAAACCATGAATGATCGTTTTTATTCTTCGCACATTCCTTTGCAGCTTCATGGGCGGAAATCATTTCACCATCTATTTTGATGTTCATGGCATCAAGTTGTGCCCATTCTTTGATCTGATTGGAAATTCTGGCCTGCTCTTCTCGATTCTCCCTGATTTCTTTTTCCAACATACTTATATTGTTTGTGATTGCGGCACTTCCCTTTTCATCCAAGTGGTTCCCAATAGCCACAACTGCTTCGTTCAGTTGTTTCTTTGCATCCATGTCATTACCAACTTGGCTGACACACAGGCTCTGGATGCCTTTTGGTATGTAGCCTCTCAAAACGCGGAGGGCATTTTCCGTCTGACTTGTTACAAGAACCTTTTTCCCGCGGGCCAGTAAAGAACATATGATATTTGCTATGGAATGACTCTTTCCAGTTCCGGGAGGCCCCTGAACCAATACGCCATAATGTCTTTTCAGTTTCTCAACAATTTCCTTCTGCTGCTCATTGTATTCCAGGGGTAAAAGATGATGTGCTGGCTCAATGCTTTCAATATCTTCATCAAAATAATCAGCCGGATCAGGCATCTCATGAGATTCCGGATCAATAATCAAGGATTGAATAAATGGGGGGATCGCCTCACCTTCATCAATCGATTGCGAAATTTTCTTCGCATCTTCGATCCATAAACGGCGTGTTCTCTCACGGACAAATATAACAGGAGCATTATATATTGTGGGTGCTTTTGTTAATTCAGGCTTCGCTCTCGTTTTTTCCGCATACTGATTCGTGACGTCTGAAGGTTCATTACTCATCAGACCGCTGATTGTTGCGGCCATGCCCCGTATCTGCTCGTGATTCCAAGCATCAGGAGGGATAGCATCTTCCCGCACGCGATGGACAAAAGAGATCAGTTTATCCTGATTTGGGTATTCAAGATCCCTTAAACAGTCTATATTGATGTGCGTAGAGGTAATTTGACTGGGGATTAGGGATATTGTCCTTGCCACCGGATCGAAATTAATATTCATGGAGGTCAAAACAAGCGGGTGATAAACATTATTAAATGCGCTTTCAGCCCAACTTAAAAAAAGGTGTCCCCAAACTATCTCGATACGGTCACCTTCAACGCTAAGCCTTTGATAGAGTGAAAAAAGTTGGTCATAAAGGACATTTGCCCTGTATATGGGAAGGACTTTCTCTGCCCATTTACACCATTCATTTTCAACATATGCCGACATGGCCTTGACACGATCCATGCTTTCTTCGAATTTCTCTTCATATTCTTTTTTTTCCAAGCACAGAGGTGGGTTATCCCCAGGTTTAGGGTTCATCCATCCCTCAAGAATGTCTGGGATTTCGGGTATCAATTCAGGGTCATCGGGATCAAGAGAAGTTAATTCTTTCCAATCTTTAAGGTAAGAATCATATGCAGCCAAACGAGCTTTATCTGAGGCAAAATCAGCTATCTTTGTGACGGACTTCTTTGGAAGAGGCTTTGCTATAGGTTTTCGTGACAATTCAACCCACTCTTCAAGAATGTGTGAAAGTGGCGGTGGGTCTTGATACACCTTTTTTGTAACTGACAGCCAAGAATCTACAAATGAAGAGGTGTTGTTCTCATTGTCGTTATATGAATCAAATTCTCGGAGAATACAATGTGAATGGACGGGAATTTCAGCCTGCCACCATAATTCTGTTCCGTATTTCCGCACGTCTCTATCAACAGGGAGATCTATCGAATATACTTGGGAAATGTACTCAAACAGTCGTTTTGCCTTATCTTTTATCTGCATCAGCATTACCTTTTACATATTAACAATAAGGATCGTGCCCACAACAAAGACAGTCACCTTCAGCATTCATACTTTTCATATCCACTCAACCACCTGAGCTAATTTGCAACAAGTTCCGCGTGTCTATCTTTTTATAAAACAGGCAAAAATAAAAATACAATCGGCTACAAAATATTTATCGCTGGCCATCAGGATTGCCGGGGGCCAAAGGCTGTGGGCAATCCGACTGCAGGGCATTATTTGCCACAGCAAAATCTTCTGGATTCTCCACGTAGTTCCTGAGGCGGTCATAAACATACAGAATTCTGTGAGCAATCTTTACGCCGGTTTTTTTTCTGATACTGCGCATTGTGGCACGCAGGTTACCTTCCGCACCAATGGGGCTGAACCGCGTGAGTTGGTTGTGGATCCATTCAATATCGGACCTGAGTTCCTCAGGGACCCCTTCCGGCGGCACGCTCAAAAAAACGGCCCCGGCTCCGATCAAACGATCTTTTATATCCTCAGATCCCGTAGCAAGTATTTGGACAGCCATTGACACCTTCCCATAAAAGTAACTTGATGTCTTTGGAATGCTGTTCATATTGAACCATTTTCTTACAGGTGAATACACCGGATAACCGATTGTACGCATTGGTTTTTTGCGCCTTTGAAGCTCTTCACTGATGAACCTGAATATTTGGTTGGCTATCGATGTCATGTCGCATGCACTCAATTATTGTCAGAATGGCATATTCGGCAATTATTGTTACAATAAAGAGGATTGCGAGATAAAACCACTCGTGCTTCCAGCAGAGTCTGACCCATGCGACTGCGAGAAATCCGAAGGCGAAGAGGAACACAGGCCACTGTTTCAGTCTATGCTGGGGTTTTAATAGGAAATCCCT
>JAABPS010000362.1 GCA_011391835.1 Desulfobacteraceae bacterium | reverse complement strand
GCAAAATTATTGAGATTATCGCAGAAAATGAGACGCCATTAAAAGACGGCGATCTCATGTTTATTCTTGAGACGGGATAAGGCAGATGTTTAAAAAAATACTTATCGCAAACAGGGGAGAAATTGCGCTCCGAATCATTCGCGCGTGCCGGGAGTTGGATATTCCAAGCGTGGCAGTATATTCTGAAGCGGATGAAACATCCCTGCATGTCAAGCAGGCAGATGAAGCGATATGCATCGGCCCGGCGGTGAGCGCTAAAAGTTATCTGAATATGGAAAGCATCATCAGCGCTGCTAAAAAAACCAAGGCAGATGCCATTCATCCGGGATATGGCTATCTGGCGGAAGTAGAGGCTTTTGCCAGAATGTGTGAGGAAAACTCCATTGTATTTATCGGGCCTACTCCTGCCAACCTGAGTCTTGCAGGAAATAAAATTGCAGGCAAAAAACGCATGCAGGAAGCTGGTGTACCGGTTATCCCCAGCAGTCCGGGCAGTGTGGGAAAGATTGAGGAAGCAAAGAAGTTATGCAAAGAAATAGGGTATCCGATCATGGTCAAGGCGTCCGGCGGCGGCGGGGGAAGAGGCATCAGGGTCTGCCATAATGAAGAAGAACTCTGTGAAGAATTTCCTGTTGCCAGGATGGAAGCGCGCGCGGCATTTGGCAATGACGATGTGTATATCGAAAAGTACTTGACTAAGCCGAGGCATATTGAATTTCAGATTCTGGCGGACAGATCCGGCCATGTGATCCATCTCGGAGAAAGGGAATGCACCATCCAGCGGCGTTATCAGAAGCTAATCGAAGAGTCCCCTTCTCCCAGGCTGACGCCTGAATTGCGAAAGGAAATGGGGGATGTTGCCGTAAAAGCGGCAACTGCCATGAATTACTTTAACGCAGGAACTGTGGAATTTCTTCTGGATAAAGACAGTCGTTTTTACTTCATTGAAATCAATTCCCGCATACAGGTTGAGCATCCGGTTACAGAAATCACCACAGGGATAGATCTGGTGAAAGAACAGATTATGCTGTCATCTGGAAAGACGCTTGATTACTGTTTTGACGATCTTAATAAAAGGGGATGGGCTATTGAATGCAGGATTAATGCCGAAGATCCGGACAGAAACTTCCTGCCATCACCGGGAACGGTGAAAGACTACCGGCCGCCAGGCGGGTTTGGTGTTCGGCTGGACACACATCTGTACCAGGGATATGAACTGCCCATATACTATGATTCATTGATTGCAAAGCTTATTTCCTATGATCTCACGA
This sequence comes from Desulfobacteraceae bacterium, assembly GCA_011391835.1. Taxonomy (GTDB): domain Bacteria; phylum Desulfobacterota; class Desulfobacteria; order Desulfobacterales; family JAABPS01; genus JAABPS01. Next base: position 2,194 of record JAABPS010000362.1, on the reverse strand, counting down.
GAAATGGAGCTATTTCAGTAATGAAAAGAGCTCTGAAAGAATTCAGAGTTCACCCCCTGAAAACCACCATACCGCTGTATCTTCAGATCATGGATGATCCGCTGTTTATTCAAGGAGAATTTGATACCAGTTTTGTTGAAAAGTTTCTGCCTGAAGAAGACGAAGATGATGATTAAGGAATAAAACCATGGAATTTAAATTCAGTGAACAGGAAGAAGCCTTTAAAAAAGAGATCGAAGACTTTTTAAAGAAAGAGCTTCCTGCCGGGCGGGCGGAGATGTCCATGCATTGGCCGGGCGGATATGGTTCAATGGAGGCCGCCAGTAAAGAGGTATTGGAAGCAGCTTTCAAATTCAGAAGGAAGCTGGCTGAAAAAGGCTGGCTGACCATTTCATGGCCTAAAGAATATGGCGGAGTAGAACACTCCTATATGGAGCAGGCCATCTATGATGAGCGGATAAGTTATTACCGTGCCCCTGGTATGGGAATTGCCACCGGGATTGCCGGGCCGACCATTTTGCGGTTTGGTACCGAAGAAAACAAAAAGGACTGGATTGCGCCCATTGCCAGAGGTGAAATTGAAATGTGGCTGGGGTATAGTGAGCCAAATGCCGGATCCGATCTGGCAGGGATTCAAACAACGGCTGTTGAAGATGGTGATGACTATATTATCAATGGGCAGAAAACCTGGAGCACCATCGCGCATCTGGCCAATTACGCCTGGATGATTGCCATAACAGATCCCAATGCGCCGAGGCATCGAAACGCCAGCCTGTTTATTGTTGATAACAAGAGCCCCGGTGTTACCATACGGCCGCTGATAAACATTGTGGGGGTCCATTCCTTTAACGAGGTTTTTTTTGATAATGTCCGGGTGCCCAGGCGCAATATGGTGGGCGAGAAAAATATGGGTTTTTATTATATGATGACTGCCCTTGATTTTGAACGGCTGATGGTGGGGGTCGGCGGATTTCGAAGGCTTTTTGAACAATTTGTTGAGTATGTGAAACAGTCTCAGCGGGATGGATCGCCGCTTGGCAAAAATCCAATGGTGCGCAAAAAACTGGCGGAAATAGCTGTAAAGATCGAACTGGTGTATCTGTTTTTCTGGCGGACAGCCAGCATGCTGGATAAAGGACTTGTGCCGAGTGTTGAATCATCTGTTTTGAAACTGACTGCTACGGAACTCAGCCGGGCGCTGGCAGATGTGACCATGGAGATTATGGGGCCCTATGGCCAGCTCATGGGAGGAACGGAGGAAGCACCCTTTCGGGGAATGGCGCCGCGGGGATATCTGGACTGTATCTCAGCAACCATTGGCGCTGGAACGTCAGAGATTCAGAGAAATATCATTGCCATGAGAGGGCTGGGGCTGGTTAAAAAGTAGAATCTTTTTTCAAAGGCAAAAGGGGTAGGAACCATGGATCTTGAACTCACCAAAGAGCAGAAAATTCTCAAATCAACTGTCCGGGAGTTCTTAAAAAAAGAATGTCCGCCGTCTGTCATGAGAGACATGAAGAATAATGACAAGGGATACTCAGAATCCACGTGGAAGAAAATGGCAGACCTGGGATGGCTCGGGGCAATGATTCCTGAAGCCTATCACGGTATGGGCGGAAATTTTATGGATCTTGCCATACTTCTGGAAGGCATGGGAGAGGTCTGCTGTACGGGGCCGTTTTTTTCAACTGTTGTTCTGGGCGGATCGGCCCTATTGGATGCCGGATCAGAAAAGCAGAAGGAAACACTTCTGCCGCAACTGGCAGATGGGCATTTGATCCTTGCCCTGGCATTAACAGAACCGGAAAACTGGTATGCGTTTTCCGCAATCCGTACACGGGCAACAGAACAAACGGATGGATTTATCATCAATGGAACAAAGCTTTTTGTGGAAAACGCCCATATAGCTGATTATATAATGTGTGCGGCCCGGACAGGCAGCGACGGTTCGCCTGATGAAGGGCTCACTCTGTTTTTAGTGGATCGAAAAAGCAGGGGAGTAAAATGTAAGACGCTCAACACCCTGGCCTACGATAAACAGTGCGAGGTTGTATTTGACAATGTCCGGGTGCCCAAGGAAAATATCATCGGTGAGAAGGGGAAGGCCCTTTCCCTGCTGGAGTCTTTGCGGGAAAAAGCGGCCGTAGCTAAGTGCCTGGAAATGGTCGGCTGTATTCAGAGGACCTTTGATATG
>JAABPS010000361.1 GCA_011391835.1 Desulfobacteraceae bacterium | reverse complement strand
AGACGTGAGAAGCAATTTCTTTATCTTTTTTTCTTCCGTCGTCTTGAGCCGTACCTGGTACTGGGGCAACTTTTTTTCCCCTTTTTTCGCTTCTCATAAATAATCGCTTAAATCAGTTCTGAAAACAAAAAACGGGCTGCCGCCCGCTTCCCATTTTCGGATAGATTTACTTCAAGTGGTTTAAAATATCAATTCATGTAAATTACCATATGGATAAATTTCTCCAGCCCACACATACATAAAGCACTACCCAAAATACCCTATCAATGAAAAACAGGCATTTCTTGGAGCGGGCAACGAGATTCGAACTCGCGACACCAAGCTTGGGAAGCTTGTACTCTACCAGCTGAGCTATGCCCGCTTCAGAGTGGGTATATTTATGATAAAATAATAATCTTGTCAATATGTTTCAGCAATTATAATAAATTTTAAAACAAATATTGACTAAAAGGAATGGCTCGCTGAACAGGCAGAAACAAGTGCTCCTTGAAATGTAAAGGGGAATCGGTAAGTTTACACCGGTTTTGGGCTTGACGCGCATGCCCTGACGAACAGCTATGGCATGAACGGAGATGAACTGGTGAATGTGTTTTAATACGAAATTCTTGGGTATCTATAAACACCCTGCCATGCAAATAGTAAGGACCAAAATAATTATAACTCTCTGTTATCAATGATATTTATATTTTTTTGGTAAAATTTTACCTTATTTCAGCTTATCAATATTAATACCAAACGTAATGACCCCAATGGCTTTGTCCCCATCCATTACCGGCACAGATACCTGTGTCAGATAGGATTGGGTACTGTCATCAAAGTTGACATCACTGATAAAAATTTCGCCAACCCCTTCTTTATAGCTGTTGATAAACTTGGCCTCATCCCCCTGCCAGTAATCGGATGTTTTGTCTGTCATGGCCACATTTGCGCCCTGATTATCCATGGCAAATATTTCTTCATAAAAATCGTTTTTCTTTTTTATTTCATTAAGATGCTGAGCACATGCCGAGCTCATTATGGAGTCCATCAGATCATCAATGCCGGCAGTGTTAATCCATTTTCCATCTATTTCCTTAATTTTTTCAATGGTCTTTTTTTTAGCGTTTTCAGCTTTCACCGCGCTGACAATCACAGAATCATACCCGATTTTTGCCAGCGTAGAAGCTGCAAGAATTTTTACCTTTTCCGGAGCCTTTTCCCCGCCATACACATTCAGAAAGCCAGCCATCAGAAATACACAGACCGCTAATACCATTAATAGTTTTTTCATTTGTCAATGCCCTCCATATAATCGGTTTCTGCGCCATACCCTTCCATGATACAGTTAAAAATATGTTCCCATATTTTCCGGCGCGCTTCTCTGGAAGGGTTTAACGTCGCAACCCGATACTATAATTACATATGACCAATAGACCAACAAGTTACGCCTTTTCTATGCAGAACCTCGTTGCGTCCTATGCGCTCTGCTTATACTCTTCTATCTCCAAGTCAGTGACCGCCTTAGGCCCAGCAGAAACTTCTTTTATATCCAAATGGTTGGCTTTTGATAACCGACTTTCACGCTGAGCAGCCCCCATTTCTTCTTCGGCAACCTTAAAGATTTCAACCGATTTGCGCAGCTCATCGGATATCTTGGCGAGTTCTTTCATCGCGTCAGAAGTTCTTTTTGTTGTCAGAGAGGTATCCATACTGATCTCTCCAACCTCTGACATCGTCTTTGCGATGCTCTCAGAAACTTCAGTCTGTTGCCTGGCAACATTTGAAATAGACAGAATCAACCCCGAAAGCCTTTCCGCTACGCTCTCAATTTCCTGGAGTTTCTTATATGCATCATCCGCCAGTTTTGACCCATCAACAACTCGCTGAATACTTTCTTCCATACTCGTTCCTGCTTCATTGATTTCATCCTGAATATTTTTAACCAGTGTATCAATCTGCTTTGCTGAATTTGTTGAACGTTCTGAAAGGCGCTGTACCTCTTCAGCAACAACTGCAAATCCCCTTCCTGCGTCACCCGCCATGGCCGCTTGAATGGAAGCATTCAGAGCAAGGATAGATGTTCGCTCCGAAATATCATCAATAATTTGGACGATGTTTCCAATCTCTTGAGAACTCTCTCCAAGCCTTTTGATAGCTCTCGCTGTTTCCTGCACGTTATCCCGTATGGCCTCCATCGCTTTATTCGTATCCTTAACCGCTTTTGCTCCGTCTTTCGCATTTTCAGTCGATTTCTTTGATACGGTCGCTGATTGTGCGGCATTTTCCGAAACCAATTGAGCAGAGGATACCAGTTCGCTGACTGACGCCATAGCATCTGAAACCTTAGCGGCCTGTTCCTCGCTTGTTTCAACCATTTTTTCAGCGGTTGTACTGACTTCAGAAGTTGTAGAGCTCAATTTCAAGGTCGCCGCCTTAACATCTCGAACAACAACGCTGAGCTGCTCAGCCATCGCGTTAAAACCGTCTGCGATCGCCCCTGTTATATCGGCTGTCACTTCAGCACGAACCGTCAGATCGCCTTCTGCCAACCCGCTCACTTCATCCATCAATTTCATAACCGATGTCTGCATCGCGTCGCGCTCTTCACGGGTCTGGAGAAGAGGCAGAAGGTTATCGAGCATTGCATTGAGTGAAGTGGTCATCGTACCCAACTCATCCCGGCTGAGAACCTGTCCACGCGCCTGAAAGTTACCAAGCCCGATTTCACCAAACAGATCCATAATACGCCGGACCTGCCCTGTTAATCCGCCTGACAGAGCAATAGCAACAAGAATCGCAATAATGGATATGACGACAAACATCGCAAACGCAAATTTCAGCGCCGTTTCAATTGGCGCCTGAACTTCATCCAGACCGATCTGTGCCACAAGTGACCATAGAACCCCGTCTGGATTGCTGCCTGTCGGCTTCTGAATGAGAAGCGGAGACCAGGAACACAACACCGGTTTTGCAAGATAATCCTTGATAATCTTTGTACCGGTTCCGCCTCCAATAGCACTTTTTGTTGCTTCTGTGTCAACAGGTGAAATTGGGTTTAAAATTGCCGATTCAACCTTCAGCGATTCCGCAAACCGCGATTCAGACCGAAACAGATTATCCTGTCCAACCAGGTATGTTTCACCGGTTTCTCCCAAACCTGTCCGCTCATTCATGATTTCGGCAATTCTGTCATTCGACACCCGCAACACCAGAACACCAATGGGTTCCCCGCCTGTAGGTTTCGAATGAATGGGCGAACTCACATACGATGTGGGTGATTTCGCCGTTCCAAGAAAGTCAAAATCGGAAATAATCGTTTCATCTTGTTTGATGTCTTTCTCCCCAAGAGCCAGAAACAATTTAAATATATTGGTTGAATTATATTGCCTTGAGAGCAGGTTCTCACCAAAGAAATCTTCCTTTCCCACCGAATAAACAACCTCTCCGTTACTACCAACCAGATACAAATCGCTATAGCCATTTTCTCGGATAAATTGTGTAA
>JAABPS010000360.1 GCA_011391835.1 Desulfobacteraceae bacterium | reverse complement strand
TCCCAGAACCATTAATTCCCAGCAGACAGGAAATGGCTCCCTGCTTTATCCACAGGGAACATCGGTCAACTGCCCGGATATCGCCGCATAGTGATTCATACCAAACTGTGACGTTATTTATTTCCAGTAGTTTCAAAAATTAATAGTGGCAAATAACAAGTAAATAGTAAATAGGTTTCAGATGGTTTCAATAATTAAAATCCATCAGCCTTAGCGTTTTTGTCATACTGAAATTATCCGAATGTATTAAGCAGAAAAATAAGCGGCAATTACCGCTTCATTCGTTCTTATTTTTTCGGCATTACCCTTAGCAATAATTTCGCCGTGATTCAACACTACAATTTCATCTGCAATATGTGAAATGGTGCCAAAATGGTGATCAATGATGAGAATTGTCATTCCCTGTTTTTGAAGCTGAATCAATTTTTCAGCCAAAAATTTAATTTCCTTCGCATTTAATCCGCCAAATGGTTCGTCCAGAAGGAGAAGTTTTGGCTCCATGGCAAGACACCTCCCGATCTCGATCAATTTTCTTTCCCTGAAGGTAATCTGGGATAGTTTCCGGTCCGCTTTTTCATAAAGTTCAAGAAATTCAAGTAGTTCAAATGCTTTCACCCTATTTCGGTGTTCTTCTCTATATACGTTGGGCAGCCAGAGCCCGGCCAGGATGAAGGAGACCGATGTGTTGAGGTAACGGCCCACCATGATATTTTCAATAACATTTAACTGCTCAAAAAACTGGCTGGTTTGAAAGGTTCGGGATATCCCCATGCCGGCAATTTTATCTGGAGAGGTTTTTGAAATTTCAATGCCATTAAAACAGACTGATCCGGAATCGGCTGTTTCCAGCCCGCAGATAATATTAAAAAAAGTGGTTTTCCCTGCGCCATTTGGGCCGATGAGGGCACCAATTTTACCGGCCTCAATATCTAACGAAACAGAATGCAAGGCATTTAGTCCGTCAAAATTTTTTGTAATATCTTGAACGCGTATCAGAAGTTTTGTCATTTATCTAATTCTTTTCGCCAGTTTTCATCCGCATAGGTACGGACAAAATCAAACCATCTTGAGCCGATACCTCTAAATATACCTTCCGGTAAAAATGCAAGAAACAGGATCAGGATGATCCCAAAGACCGGCAGACTGTATGCCTGATACCTGCCCACCCAGTTAATGATCCATGTGAGAAGGACAGCTCCGGTAATTGTTCCAAACAGGCTTCCCATTCCGCCGATAATCACCATCATGGCAAAAATAACCGATAAATTCAGGCCAAAGGGTTCCGGGCTGACGGAGGTTAAAACGGATACAAAGAGGCCGCCTCCTATCCCGGCATACACAGCGCTCAGAACAAAAAAGTTCAGTTTCAACTGTGATGGATTGATGCCGATGGTTTTGGCTGTATCTTCATTCAATGCAACAGCTAAAGACGCCTTGCCATATTTTGAATGAACAAGGTTCCGGGAATATAAAAACAGGATGTAGAGAATGAACCAGATCAGATAAAACTGTTTTAAAGATGTGTCGAATTCAAATCCGGCTATCGAAAACCAGGGGATTCCGTGTATACCGGATATACCTCCGGTAAGGCCCGACAGTTCTGAAGCAACCACCTGAAAAATCTGAACCAGTCCAATGGTTGCAAGGGCAAGAAAATATTCCCGGAGTTTGAGAATAGGTCTGCCCACAATAAATGCCAGAAGTCCAGAAAAAAATCCTGCTGACAGGAGTGAAACCAGTGATGGCAGCCCCCACCGGACAGTCAGGATTGCCATGCAATAGCCGCCGATTCCAAAAAAAGCAGCATGCCCGATAGAGATTTGTCCTGCATAGCCCATGAAAAGAGACAGACCCAGTGCAGGGATGGCGTACACTCCGGCAAGAACCATAATATGATTATACAGGATATCGTCAATAAGGAGCGGCAGCAGTAAAAAAATAATGATAAAATAAACCTCTGCTTTTTTAATATAGTTTCGTTTTATCATTATTTTCTTGATTCCTCCAACGCTCTGGAGCCGAGGATGCCTTTGGGCTTGAAATATAAAATAAGAAGCAGGACAATAAATGCGATGGCATCTTTATACCCTGCGGGGATAAATCCGATACTCACCGATTCGACCAGACCCAGGATAAACCCGCCTAGTACAGCGCCGGAGTATTTCCCCCATCCGCCGATGACTGCCGCGGAAAATCCTTTTAAGCCTAAGATAGCTCCGGAGTTGTATTGGGTAAAAAAAAGCGGAGTAATAAATATTCCGGCAATGGCGCCAATGCCGGCGCTGATCCCAAAGGAAAGCATGATGATAGCGTTACCCGGAATGCCGGTCAGATCTGAGCCCAGATGATCTGTGGAAACAGCTTCCATTGCCTTCCCAATGAAAGTATGTTGAGACAGGAGATACAGGATGAACAGCAGAAACAACGCTGCCCCCAACACAAAGAAGCTCTGTACATTCACCCGGACCGAGCCGCATATTACAAATGGGGGGGCATCGACAAAAGGCGGAAGCGATTGCGGCGACGCGCCAAACAGAATGCCGGCGCTCCCGCTCATAACCATCGACAGCCCTATGGTAACCATGATGAGGATTAAAAGCGGTTCATCTTTCAGCGGATGAATAATTGTACGCTGAAGAAAAAGCCCAAGGGCAGCCACGAGAATGATCGAAGAGACAGCAGCGAAAAAATAGGAACACCCGAGTTTTTCAAGAAAAAATACTGTACACAGAGCGCCCAGCATCACAAATTCACCCTGGGCGAGATTTAGAATGTTGGACGCCCTGTATATGGTAATGAATCCCAGGGCAATCAGGGAGTAAATTGCGCCGGTTGTCAGGCCGGATATGGCAAGCTGTAAAAAAATTTCAAACGGCAACACATCAGCCCTGTGTATCTGCCCCGGTAAAAGGGGGTATTTAATTTATAACATCCGCACGATTTTATTCAAATTCAGGCAGTTCCACCCGGCGGAATGTTTGGTTTTCAATCCTTACAAAAACCATATCGTTCTTGGTTAGACCGTCATGATCGGACGGACTGTAATTAAAGATGCCGGTACAGCCCTGGAAATTTTTTGTGCTCTCCAAAGCATCCCGGAATGCCGACCGCGTCACGGGCTTTTTACTTCTCTTAATTGCGTCATGGATCAGCCATACAATATCATATCCATGGCCTGATATCTGTTCTGCCCCCTGCTTGTATGTGGCCAGCATCCTTTCATGGAAATCCATGATGGTTTTACGGACTGGATCATTTTCATCCAGTTGATCGGGCACTACGGGCTTTCCAGTAGGAAACTCCACCCCTTCAACCGCATCTCCGCCAATGCCGATGATAAATCCAAAACCAAACGCATGGGTGCCGAGGATAGGCGTTTTGATTCCAAGGGTTCGCATGTTTTTGCAGATAATCGGCCCCGGAGGACCGCCCGTTGATGCATACAATGCATCAATTTTTTCGGATTCAAGGATCGGCTTCAT
>JAABPS010000359.1 GCA_011391835.1 Desulfobacteraceae bacterium | reverse complement strand
TATTATATGATAATGATGATCCTATCAAAATTGGATGGGTATATGGGGAACTAATGATTCTTTGGCATAGAGGTAATTCAGTTCCACTATATTCTCGTCCAAATTTGCAATCAAAAGTAATAGATTTTGTTTCTGAAACAAATAAAATTGATAAAGAAGGTGGTCATCCGCTATTTATTATAGGGTGTAACGGTAAATGGGCTTTTGTAAAAGGGAGAAATAAAAATAATCTAGAAGTTTATGGTTGGCTTGCACCAAATGACGGATGCTCCAATCCTTATACGAGTTGTTCCCCCTAACATGGTATTCCAGCTAAAAAATACCTTATAATCTAATGCAAACAAGTTATTATATACTGAAGTATAACCTTCTCATAGCTATCATTCGGCATGTCACGGCGATCTTTTTAGTGAGACGGGCATGACCGGGTTATCCAGGATTTCTGATAAAATTATTACAATTCTACCTTAACAAACAACGGGATGTATAGAATACATTGGCATCTGGATACACCGGACGAACCGGTGTATGACTAACATTGCCCACTTGTCTTTTGCGGATTACCGGAGATCCTAATTTTCGCCATATCTAATCATACATAATTATTATGAATAATGACAAAGCTCAATCCATTGTAAAAGACATTTTCAGCAGGCGCATGCTGGTCTCTTTTATATTGGGATTTTCCTGCGGGTTGCCGCTTCTGTTAACCCTATCTTTATTACAGGCCTGGATGAAGAAAGAAGGAGTTGACTTAACGGTAATCGGTTTAATGGCCCTTGTCGGCCTCCCATATACGCTGAAATTTCTCTGGGCACCCGTGATGGATCGTTTTACTCCGGGTTTTTTAGGCCGGAGAAGGGGCTGGTTATTGATTGCTCAGATATTCCTTGTTTTTTCAATTATCGGTCTTGGTCAGACGAGTCCTGCAAACAATCCATGGATGGTTGCTTTTGTTGCTTTTTTAGTGACTTTTTTCAGTGCCTCCCAGGATATCGTTGTTGACGCCTACAGAAGAGAAGACCTTCCTGACAGGGAGCTGGGTCTGGGATCATCCCTTTATGTCAATGGCTACAGGGTAGGGATGCTCCTCGCTTCAGGAGGGGGGCTGATCATGGCGGATCATCTCCCCTTTTCTGTTGTTTACCTGATTATGGCCGCCTGTATGCTGCCGGGAATTTTTACCACCCTTTTAACGCCTGAGCCTCAAGTACACGAAGGCACACCTAAAACCATTGGAGAGGCTGTAATCAAGCCGCTGACTGAATATTTCAGCAGGGATGGTGCTGTTTGGATTCTCTGTTTTATTCTTTTTTATAAAATTGGAGATACAATGGCCAGCGCCATCACCATTCCCTTTTATCTTGATATTGGTTTTACGCAAACTCAGATCGGTACGGTAGTTAAACTTTTTGGGTTTTGGGCCACTATTGCAGGAAGTCTGATTGGCGGCGTTTTGATGCTAAAAATAGGCATCAACCGGAGTCTATGGATATTTGGCTTTCTTCAGGCCGCCTCTACAGTCGGATTTGCGTTTCTGGCGAGAATCGGAAGCAGCATAACAGCTCTATCCGGTGTGATTGCTTTTGAAAATCTGAGCAGCGGCATGGGAACTACAGCATTTGTGGCATTCATGGCCAGTATTACCAATAAACAATTCACCGCCACTCAATATGCGCTTCTCAGCAGTCTGATGGGGGTTCCCAGAGTGCTGGCATCAGCGCCAACAGGCTTTCTGGCAAAGCACATGGGATGGGAGAATTTTTTTGTTGCCTGTGTGTTAATTGCTGCCCCTGGAATATTCCTTTTGCTTAAATTCGCTCCATGGAACTCAAAAACCGATAAACAAATTTAACTCATTAAATTTCTGATTGTATCTATGAAGAAAAATGAAAATAAACTGGCACTTGAGCGGTCTCAGCAACTTCTCAAAGAAAGAAGCAACATTCTTTCTCTGCCTCCTGAAAAACGCATTGACCGAATATTAGAACATCCTCAGCCCGCAGCGCTTGTCCACTCCTTTCCTGAAGAAGACTTGCATTTCCTTATACATGATATCGGCCTTCAAGACAGTCTGCCGATTATAGCTCTTGCGTCCGACAAACAAAAGGAATTCTTTTTAGATACAGAAGGCTGGGAGAAGGATAGAATTGATATATCCGAAGTGACCAAGTGGCTTGACCTTATGCTTCAGGCGGACTCAAAAAGGCTGATAAAATGGCTTATTGATGAAAAATCTGAATTTCTTGAATTTTATTTGTTTAAAAACATCGACTTGCGAATTCGGGAACATGATCAGGACCCATCCGATTTTGGCGATGACTATTTCACTCAGGATGATACCATTTATGTCAAAATCATCGATGATCCCTTTCAAAATGAAACGCAGGAAATTTCTGAAAAACAGCGAAAAGAATTTTTAATAAAATTTTTAGATCAAATGTCTGCTTTTGACTACCACACGTATCGAAATCTTCTAATCGAGTCCACGGTAATTATCGCTTCTGAAACTGAAGAAGAAAACTATCGCTTGAGAAATGGCAGGCTTGCTGAAAAGGGATTTTTGCCTTTTGATGAAGCTGTCGGCATTTATCAGCCGTTAAAACCTCACGAACTGAAAGCCAGGTATCAAAAAACAGACTGGCTGTTAGACAAAAAAACCCTTCTTCCTGTACCGCTGTATCATGCCGGCATGTTAAAACAAGACAACCTCTTTACCAGAGCGTTGTTTCAGATTAAAGACGATAACATTCTTCAGCGTCTGCAAATTGAATTCGCCAGTCTCTCAAACCAGATTGCTACCGCGGATCAAAAGAAAGTCACAAACAAGGAAGAACTTCAGGAAATCGTCAAAAAAGCGTTCGGTTATCTAAGCATCGGCCTTGAAAAGCTCGCCCTTGAAGAGGATACTATAAAGAATCAAGAAATAGTTTCAGCCAGGTTCATCCAGCAATACCCCCTGGCCGATATTTTCAGAGTCGGATTTGGTCTGGCTCTTGCCCTCAAATGGCGGGCAAAGAAATGGATGAAAAATAGCTGGTTTTCTACACAGGGTTTGACGTTAAGCTTCTGGGGAGAAGATTGGCTGGGAGTGCTTGGAGGACTGCTCATTAAAAAACCGCTATGTTATGACAACTATAAAACTACAGATCAATTATACCGTGAGTTTGCTTCCATCCAGGATGTTCATGACACCGAAACGATTCTTAACGGGATTATAGAATTGGATACTCTTCTATCCGGCATGAATATCAAAATTGAAGCGGCTTTTGGAGTGTTGCTTACATTTAAAAACCTGTTGCTGACCCTTTGGGCAAGAGATTATCTTGGGAAAAGTGACGATCTTCTGCCGGTAAGACCTGATGATTTTAAAACCTTTTTTGAATACCTGTTCGGTGATCAACCGGCTGAAAAGCACGATGCGGGAACGGCACGGAAAATCAGCAAGTCTGTTAAAGAGTCTTTTCTGAACTGGCTTTCAAAAAGAACCGGCCTG
>JAABPS010000358.1 GCA_011391835.1 Desulfobacteraceae bacterium | reverse complement strand
AGGTGGATATTCCCGAAGATATCACCAGGATGGAACAATTGCTCAAACAGCACTCATAGCCTATCTGAGCCGTAAAATTTTAATAATACAATAGGTAGTTAACAGGCATGAACGAGGAAATTTTAATACGTTAAATCATAAAAACCAATGATGCGTGGGGGTGATTAAATCAATATGAGAACATAGCGACCACTGTTTGAGTTATTGAGTTATGCTTTATTACTTATTTACTTTATCCAGTGACAACCATTTTAAAAGTTTGGATTTCATTACTTCGGGGTCGATCGGTTTTGGTAGATGATCATTCATACCGGCTTTTCGGCACCTTTCAATATCTTCTACCATAGTACGTGCAGTCATCGCTATGATCGGCAATTTCTTAAAACGGCAATCTTTTCTAATTATTTCCGTAGCTTCATACCCATCCATTACCGGCATCTGGATATCCATAAGAATAAGGTCAAAACCATTGTACCTTTCATTGAGCTTTTCGATGGCTTCTTTGCCATTGCTAGCAATAACGGCCTTAATCCCTTGATGCTCCAGCAGCTTAACCGCTGTTGATTGATTTGATTATCTTCAACAAGAAGCACACTTGGATTTTTAAGACCTTGGGTGAGGGTACTAATGGGAATACTTTTTTTGTCAGATTCGTTTTTTGATATCTCTCGCTTGTAAACACACCTAAGAATAGTATTGAACAGATCATTCCGGTTAACTGCCTTTATGATATAATCCTCAATGCCCGCATCTGAAACTTGTTTTATTTCTTTTTTTCCGGATAGCGCCGGTAACAACATGATAATAGGTATCCTTGAAAATCGACTGTCATTTTTAATCTGTTTAGCTAGATCAATACCGCTCATGTCCAGTATTTGATGCGACACAATGATCAGTTCATAATAGGGTGTACTCGTTTTGTCAGTCAGCTCTAACTCGCCGATTACAGCTTTACCAGAATTGGCCGTGGTCACTTTAAAAGAAAAGGCGCTCCCTTTCCCGAGCCTGCTTTCGGCCCAGATATCACCTCCCATTAATTCGACAAGCTGTTTGCTGATAGCCAGCCCAAGCCCTGTTCCACCATATTTACGCGTTATGCTGCCATCTGCTTGCGTGAAAGGCTGAAATAGTTTAAACAATTGATTTTCAGTTAACCTAATGCCTGTATCCTGAACAGAAAATTGAATTTGAACAATATCGTTATGCGTATCAATAAGTTCCGTCATAACCTCACCGGATTCGGTAAATTTGATCGCGTTGTCTGTTAAATTCAAAAGGACCTGTCCCAGCCGGTTGGGATCACCAATCAGTTGAATGGGAAAGGATCGATCGGCATTGAAGATCAACTCAACCGAACTTCATGCCTCGTAAAACATTAATCTATTATATCAACAATATAAAAGCGAAGCAGCCTTGATTTTGACACTACGGATTTGCATGGATCATAAAATTGTCTTCAATATTTTCCCCGGTTGATGCGATAAATTTAACGCGTCAAAAATGACTTTGTGTGACTCTTCAGCTTTAGATGATTTGCGGATATGGATGACCTTGTTGTCCTTCCGCTTCATCGTAGTTGTTATCCTCACCTGTGTTGACAACTGCTTTCGAATTGTATTCCAACAAAACTCTATACCTCTATGTCGAAGCTTAAAACGAATCGTATGCAAAAGATGATAAGCAATGGTGGTTATAAAAATATGACCATCGCATCGCTTTTCTTTCTGGTGATAGATTGGTCTTAAACCCAACTCGGACTTCATACATCGAAATGCATCCTCGATATCAGTGAGCATTGTGTAAATATCCCATATCTGCTGTTCATTGAGATCCTTATGATTGGTTCTCAAGCAGTAGGCGCCACTTGTATTTTCTGTCTTTTTACGTGACCATTTGATGTTTTCAGCCTTACCCGTTTTGCTTTCTTTTTCAATGGTCACCATATACCCATGGGATACTAACTTGTATTTTTCTTTTAACCGGCCAACCCTCTCAACTACCTTATCATACTTTTTCGTACCGTGTTTAAGATCAAGTGCATTACGGGCTTTCAATAATTCAGCTTCAAACCGCTCTTGAAATTTATTTTTAATGCCTTCCTCTTTCTTTTCCTTATCAATCGAATGGCAATAAAGTTCCAATTCATCCGTGTCCTGATTTTTAACCCAACCGGCTTTTACCAAAACAGTATCATGCTTCTCATCTGTTTTTACGGCAACCATATCAACATCCGATGGCATCGCTTTCTTCTTTTCCCGGGAAACAACAATATAATGATAATCTTTACTTTTTAACCATTTGATGTTGTCTTCAGTTGCGATTCCAGCGTCCAATACGATTGTTGGCTTGTATGCCATATTATCAATAATATCCTTATCATAAAGACCGTTGATCATCGCCTCAAGCGTTATAGGCTCACTGATGTTTCCCTCATAAACTCTACTTTTCTTGGGAAATCCCTGCATGTCCAGGACAAGGCCCAGGGTTACCAAAAGACAATCATTGCGTTTCTCTTTTGAACGACCGAAGCGCGCCTTGGAATTGTATTTGCCGGAACCCTCAAAAAAGGTGTTGGTCAGATCATAAAGAATGATCTTCTCTTTTAGATCAAAAAGCCGCCCCTCAGCGCCGCGCAAATGTTTCTCAATCGCATCCTTATTTTTTAGCAGAAGATCGGAAGCTTTATATACACTATCCAAAGACACCCAGGAAAAATCAACGCCAATAAGTTCGCCCAGGGCAGTAGTATTCTGCATCCATTGATGGGTCGCCCTTTCAGAACCGGGAACAATCATTCGTCCAGCAATTACACCTAAAGCCACGGCTATTTGATCTCTTTTAAGTCCCAGCTTTCTTAGCATCCGGTCTATTTCAAGTTCTTTTATCGTCTCGTATACAACATGTTCTGCACCAACCGTCCGGACATCCTCATTGTTTACACTGTTGACATCAACAATTTGATAGTCCGAAAGACTATCTTCTTTTTCGGCAATCACATAAGCTTGCTGACGAACAATTTCCCTGGCGTATCTTTGGGCTGAGATATTGATTTCTTTGGGATATTCAAAAAGCAGTTTTTGCCCGGTGATAATTGCTTCTATACAATTAGCCAGATCTTTCCACTGTTCTTTAGGTAAGTTGAAATCCACACCCAAATTGAGTATATCCCGCTGTCGAGGGCCACGCTGGGTTCGGACTGATTCTACAAGTTTATATGTACAGTATTCTTTGCGGTTCTTTTTATCTTTATGTGGAACTTTGCGAATAAACATGCTCGCTATATATCAAAGAAAAAATGCCGTGTAAACCTAAAAATGCATATTTTGGCACTACAATCATTACCGTCTATATAACCTATTGATTTTATAACATGCGATATTTAAAAATCGTGGCTTTTAATGCTTTTTGGCTCATCTATACACGAACTTGGGTTAAGGAAGAATTCCAATCCAAAAAGCCCTGAAATTAGAAAATCCAACAACAAAAAAATTATCGCGGCTTTTAT
>JAABPS010000357.1 GCA_011391835.1 Desulfobacteraceae bacterium | reverse complement strand
ATAAGTAAAAAAGAGCAAGCAAGATTCCTCTGTATTGTATTATTGGCTGTTTTATCAAAAGGTTTAGCAAATTTTAATGAAAAGTTTTTGGGTCTGAGAAACTTACGGTGTTTGACTATTAAGCAAGCTTGATATATTTACAAGGGTAATGAAAAAATTGAAATTATCCCAAACGTTGATACGGTCAACTCCCCTTTAAAGAGGTTGTTTAAATGCACGAGCTTCCAGTAACAGAAAGCATCCTTGACATTGTGCTTAAGCACGCGGAAAATAATAATGTGAAGAAAATTGTAACGATCTATTTGGGCGTTGGTGAGCTTAGCGATCTGGAAGACGAATGGATGCAGAAATATTTTGAATATCTGAGTAAAGGAACGCTGGCAGAAGATGCCAGGTTAAGCATTGAACGGATACCTATCACAATGCAGTGCGGCACATGTTCCCATGTGTTCACCGTAGAAAAAAAAGGCTTGGGCAAGATTCAGTGCCCGAAGTGCAATGCAGAGAATTGCACATTAAAATCAGGCAGGGAGTACTACATAAAGAACATGGAGGTTGTATAAATGGACGAAATTAGGCTTATAGAAGTCAGGGAGGAAATTCATGCGGACAATAAGGTGGTAGCAGAAAATCTGCGAAAAAGACTTGCCGCTGAAAAAACATTTTTGCTAAACTTAATGTCATCGCCTGGCGCTGGGAAAACGACCCTTATATTGAAAACGATTGAGGCACTAAGAGACGATCTTCGTATAGGTGTAATTGAGGCGGATATTGACTCCACTGTGGACGCTGAAAAGATCGCTGCAAAGGGTATTGAAGCAATACAACTCAGAACCGGAGGGTTTTGCCACCTGGATGCCTCCATGGTGGAGAAAGGCCTCAACGGTTTGGGCCTAAAAGAGTTAGATCTGGTTATTATCGAAAACGTAGGGAATTTGGTATGTCCTGCTGAGTTTGATACAGGCGCGATTAAAAATGCAATGATTCTGAGTGTGCCCGAAGGGGATGATAAACCGCTTAAATATCCTCTTATGTTCAGTGTTTGTGATGTGTTGCTCATAAATAAAATAGATTACCTTGACGCATCGGATTTTAATGTCTCTGTTTTAAAGAAGAGAGTGTTTTCCCTTAATCCGGATATTAAAACTTTTGAAACGTCATCCAAAACGGGCCAGGGCATTGCAGAATGGGCTGCCTGGCTGCACGTTGAAGCCACAGCGTTCATCACTGGAAAGTCTTAAGGAGGTATGGATCAAGAACTAATAAATAACAGGTAATTATCATGTTGTTCGGTGATGAGAAAAACTATGATACGCCACGTACTTTTTGACTTGGATGGTACTCTTACAGATCCGAAAGACGGGATAACTCGGTGTATTCAGTTCTCGCTTGACCGGCTGGGTAGAGAAGTGCCATCGAGTGACGAGCTTCTATGGTGCATCGGCCCGCCTTTGAAACAGTCTTTCTCTTGTCTACTGGAAAACCCGGACAGCGGGTTGATAGACGCAGCTCTCCAGCACTATCGCGAGAGGTTCTCCGAAATTGGCATATATGAGAATTCTATCTATCCGGGAATTGAGCCGGCTTTGCTGACTATCACTGCATCTGGGTTCCGTGTATTCCTTGCCACTTCGAAACCCACAGTGTTTGCTATCCGCATTCTCGACCATTTCCGTCTTACTCAGTTCTTTCATGGTATTTACGGAAGTGAACTCGATGGCCGTTTGTCCGACAAAGCGGACCTCGTTGCTTACATACTAAGAACGGAAGGTTTGGATCCGCAGATGACTCTCATGGTAGGAGACCGATTTCATGACATTGTAGGAGGAAAGAAAAACGGCGTTGCCACCGCAGCAGTGACATATGGTTACGGGAGCCGGGAAGAAATTACGAAGGCAAGGCCTGATTTCATTTTTCATTCCCCCTTCGAATTGGCGGCATATTTGAAAAATACCACCGAAGGCGTTGGAGCCGATTGTTAACGCTCCGGCTGATTTTTAGTTAAACAACTGTATGGCTCTATCATTTTTTTTGATAAGATAGTCATGGATACAGCCGCTATCCGGAATCCCCCTTCTCTTCTCCTACAGACCAGATATTTCAGCCAATGCTATAAAAAAATACAAATAAAACAGTATGTTGCTTTCTAAGCGATTCACTTGGAAGGTTCAAAAAACAACTTGACTAACAGTTAAGTATGTAATACTTACCTAATGACCAAGGTGCTATACGAAGGTGTGAAGGGGCACATTTGGATGCCATGGATTTAGGCATAATTGAAAATAAAAACGAGCCGTTTAATGGCTGATGAAGTTTTTAGGAGGAAACCATGATTAGCTTTGGAATGTCAAAAGAACAGAAAATGATAAAGGATGAAGTTGCAAACCTCGTCAAAGGTGTTGTGGCTGATAACGCAAAAGATATGGATCATACAGGTGAAATCCCTGCTGAATCCATCCAGAAGGCCTGGGAAATGGGAGTTTCTATTTCAGGTATTCCCGAGGAATATGGAGGCTATGGGATGAAGGATTCTCCCATCGAAACCGCCATTATTCTTGAAGAGTTTGCATATGGAGACATGGCATTTACTATTGCCTTAACAGCGCCTTCGCTGTTTATTGGCCCCATTCATTCAATGGGTACAGAGGCTCAGAAGAAAAAATATCTTCCGCTTTACTGCAAAGATACCTATACACCTTGCAGCCTTGCTATCAACGAACCGCATTTCGGGTTTGATCCAGTGTCGTTGAAAACGTCTGCCACAAAAAAGAATGGATCGTATATTCTTAACGGAGCAAAGTGCTTTGTTCCGTTAGCCAAAGAGTCATCCCACATGCTGATTGCTGCTTCGATTGATGGAAAGAATAACCTTTTTATTGTCAGAGGGGATAATCCAGGTCTGCAAATAAGCGAACGCGAGGCTAATTTGGGGCTCTACTCCCTTAAAACCTATGAAGTCGTGCTGAAAAACTGTGAAGTTCCGGCTGAAGATAGGCTGGGGGGTGAAAATGGATGTGATTATGATAAGGTGCTTCAAAAAACAAGAATCGCCATGGCAGCACTTGGGACGGGTATATCCAGGGCATCCTATGACTTTGCGAAAGATTATGCGAAAGAAAGGGTTCAATGGGGTGAGCCGATTGTGTACAGACAATCCATTGCTTTCATGCTTGCTGAGATGGCCTATGAAACCGATGCCATGAGATTTATGACCTGGCAGGCGGCGTCACGGCTTGAATCAACCGGAAACGCCAAGCGAGAATCGTATCTTGCAAAGTTTTACGCAGGCGAAATGACCATGAAAATTACGGATTATGGCGTGCAAATCTTAGGAGGTCATGGGTATATTCGAGAATACCCTGTTGAAAGATATTATCGAAACGGGAGAGGAATCAGTATTCTTGAGGGAATGGCCACTGTTTAATAACTCAATAAATGGAAATTAACTTTCTATAATTCCGGGAGGTCATAATGATAAATTTAGAACTAACCAAAGAACTTCAGCAAGCCAAGGATTT
>JAABPS010000356.1 GCA_011391835.1 Desulfobacteraceae bacterium | reverse complement strand
TCTCCGCTGTTTCCCCTCCCCCATTCTTCGCCGTTCACACGAGCGACCATGGTTAAATTATACGGATCCGGGATTTCATCTCTGGTGACAAGCCAAGGCCCAAGAATGTTTCCTGTATCAAAATCCTTCCCTTTGGCCGGGCCAAGTCGTCCCGGCATTTCTTTAAACTGGGCATCCCGTGCACTCATGTCATTGAAAATAAGATATCCGAATATATGTTCATGTGCGTTTTCTATTTGAATGTCTTTGCCTTTTTTGCCGATGATGATACCCATTTCACACTCAAAATCCATCAATGCGCTGTAGGAAGGCCAGATAACATCCTGTTCCGGCCCGATCACAGAAAATCTGTTTGCCTTATAGTAAATCGGCTGATCATACCAGACCTGTGGTATTTTCGGCAGGCCAAAAGAAACAAGCAGTTTTCCGAGAATTCCAAATCGAGACCGCGCAATCTGCTGGCCTGCCTGTTTTAGATGCTTCTCAAACAGCATGCAGTCCCTCATTTGCCTTGGCCTGGGAACAGGCGCCAGCAGGCGGACAGTGTCCATGGAGACTCTCTTTTTCTTTTCTGCCACAGCACGCCAGGCAGCATCGAATGATGCCTCCTGACCGTCAATTATATCCAGGACAGAAGAAAAATGCTCAGAAAGGTCAACAATGGTCTTTAAATCATCTAAAAGGGCTCCGACTTTTTCAGTTATTCCTTCATGGGCGTAGGTAACGAGTTTCATCATCTCCTCCGGAATGGGCTTTCGTTTAAAGCATATTTAAAAATATCGTGTTAACGCATCCATTATACCACGATACGAAATAGCATATCTATAAATTTTTAATGAGTTGTATGATAATAAGAAAATGGTGGATACACCATTTATTTTTTCAACTTGACAAGAAAAGGGAATTATCAGAAAACGTCTTCTGCTTGCTCCCTGTATCTTTTGCATGTTGATAATAACGTGTCCGCAAAACTGTAAAGGAGATATCCCATGCGTGGAATGTCAGAATTTATACGGGAACACAATGAACGCATCAAACAGGATGCTTTTGACGAAAATCTTCTTTCGTATCACTTACAGCAGATCCATTTTCTCCAGCATGAACGGCTTATCCATCTTATGGTCATGCTCTTTGTTATTTTTGCAGCTCTGCTCTTTTTCAGCCTGTTTCTGTTTCTGAACAACATTTTCTTTCTGGTGCTGTTTATCCTTCTCCTGGTTTTAACCCTATGCTATGTATTTCATTATTTTAAACTCGAGAATACCGTTATTGAATGGTATTTCATTTATAATGAACATATCCTGAAAAATAAACAGGAATGAATCAGAAAAAAAATTCATGAGGCTTTCGTTTAGAATTTTCCAAACGGACATTTAGGAAATGTACAGGTTTTGCATTCCAAACAAAATGCCCCATGCCCCATACGGGATAAATCCTCACGTGTGATAGAGAGCCCTGCAAGCAGACGGGGCACAAGAAGATCAAAACTGGTGGTTTTAAAATAAAGAGCGCACGCAGGCACACCGATGATCGGAACATTTCCGATTCTGGCCAGCAGGGTCATGGCTCCTGGTAAAACAGGCGCCCCGTAAAGCATGTCTGTCACGCCTGCATCCATAAGCCCCAGACGCGTCACATCATCCGGATCTACCGAAAGACCGGCAGTGGTAACAATGAAGTCCGCACCTTTTTCAAGTAAGCGAAGGATCATATCACAAATCTCTTTGCGATCATCCGGAACAATCCCATCTGCCACAACCCGGCAACCAAGTTTTTTAACTTTGTTGCTGATAATCGGTATGAATTTGTCTTCAACCAGACCTCTAAAAACTTCTGTTCCTGTAACCAGAACGCCGACATTGGCTTTACGAAGAGGCAGCACGCGAAATAAAGGGCCATCGCCAAGAATGCGCATAGCTCTTTCAAATTCGGTTCTCGGAAGAAACAGCGGAATTGCGCGCGTACCTGCCAGCTTCGAATGTTTCAATACCACCGAATATGCATGTCGGCTCGCGCACATGACACCGGGGATGGTATTAAACAATTGAAGGCGTTTTTCATCAACCACAAAAAGACCGTCTCGATCTGCCAGAAGATCCGCCTTCCCTTCCCTGGGAACTTCAGTGAAGATAACTCCCTCCCCTGCCATTTCCCTGGAAAATGAAAGGGCTGCTTCATCTTCATGTATCCAGTTGGCATCATCCGGATGGTCTTCAACCGTATATACTGCCTGCCGTCCCATTTGCTGAAGCCTGCAAATATCTTCAGCCATAACAATCTGATCTTTTTTAAAAGCGGGCCCTTTCTCTTTGTTGGGTATAATTTGCGTCATGTCGTGCAGTATCGTTTTCCCAACTGCATGTTCAACAGGTGTGGCTTTTAATGGAGGGCTATCCACGAATGCTGAATCCGTTCGCTTCACTCCCCCGATATATGGAGAATCCCCCATGCACGCTCGGCATATACCGCCATGATCCACAGGGTATGCTTCGTTACACACAGGGCATATCGTAAAACCACTCCGATGCCTAACTTTCATCGTCATCGGTTTGATCTGAACTTGCTCCATACTGCAAATAGTTGAGCCCGCCTCCTGTATTTCATGAATAAGCTTTTCAAAATCCTGTTCGTTTTTGGATTTAAGTTTGAAAAACCAGCCGCTTATTTCAGGCCATTTTTTAACTTTCTCTATATCAATAAAAACGCGAATTCCCTGTCCCGTATATTTCTCGTACAGGGCTAAGGCATACCTGCCAAAGTCAAATATTTTTAACCAGCCATTTCCGATGGTGCAGGGAGTAAGAATTTGTATGGCATCTGGCAAACACGCGCGGGTTTCACAAATTGCATCAAAAAATTCACCTTCTGGAAGATTCGTTAACGCGAGGTCCACCATAAACCCGCCGATCAGAAGCCCGGGGGCAGTATGCCCGTGGAAGGATTGTACGACTTCCACATACTCATCAAAGGTATAAGGGCCTATCTCCTTTTTTACCTTCCCTTTCACATGATGTTTCTTTTTAACCATGGCAGAAAATCTTGTACAGCCCCATACATCTAAGTTAAAATTTTTCAGCGGCTCTGGCAAGAAGCGTTTGAGCGCAATCACTGAACCAGCAATTCAGAAAAATGTCATGCTGTTCTTTATGGTTCTTTTCAAACTTGATCCGGATATCTTCCACCCGGGCCGCTTTTATCGCCCGAAACGCCGGTGCCGGCAGCGCAGCGATTTCTTTTATCTTTTCAACGGAATATTCTTCAACCCGATCCGGCGCTGTAATTTCATCAATCAATCCTACCTCCTTTGCCTTCACAGGTTCAATAAACTCGCCCTGATACAGCAGTTGAATTGCAACATGATGCTGTACGATCTGGTTTAACATCAATACAGCGATGTAGGGCACAGGAATCCCGAGCTTGACCTCATTGAGTCCTATAAATTTCCTGCCGTGTGCCGCAAAACGGTAGTCTGAGGCAATGGCAAAAATCGTCCCTGCTGCAGGTGCGTGGCCGGCAATAGCAGCAGCCG
>JAABPS010000355.1 GCA_011391835.1 Desulfobacteraceae bacterium | reverse complement strand
CATACATTCGAGATATATCCGCTTCCCGGTTGGGCACCGCGAACATGAGTGCCCTGTCAACAGCCAGCGATTTTTGATTCATCACTTCCTCTGTGATATACTGCCGTGCTATCAGCCCGCCTGTCCCGTGGCATACCAACGCAATATGCGAATAATTCTTTTGCCTGCGAGACAGCATGTTTCTTAATTTCTGCGTTAACGTTTCTGTCAGGGCTTCCGTGCTTGAAAAAAGATATCTGAAAAACCCAGCATGGGAATGAAAGGAAACGGCCGTATACATTTCTGAAAGCTGGGGATCGGATTTGATCAGATTTAGAAAATACTCTCCGAACCTGCTGTCACTTCCCTTAGATCCATACATTAAAACAACCAGCCGTTTCATTAACAGTATATCCGTTCTGAATTCATATGAATAAAACCCGTGTATCGCCGTGTCGTGATTATTCCTTTTTACTGCCGCCGAATTCCTGAAGTATTTCCTTCACCAAAGCGCCATCCGCACGTTTGCCAAAATGTTTCATAATAGAGCCCATCGCCTGATTCGGGCTTTTGAATTCAGACAGGTCAATATTCTCTTTTATCCAGGCTTTAATTTCTTCTTTTGATGCCATTTTGGGAAGATACGATTCAAGTATCGTGAGATAATCGGAAACGGCTTCTCCTTTCAATTCCAAGACCATTTTTTCCGATTTCACCAGCCCCCGGATAATACCAATAACATCATCATTGGTAATCTCTTCCGGTTTTTTAAGCCGTGTAGTTTTCTTGCCGCTTTCCAGAGTGATCGGCACGGTCAGCTTGGGATATTCAGCCATGATTAACCGGATGGCATCCTTTGCGGCATCATCTTTATTCTTCAAGGCCAGTTTCAAGTCCGCCTTCAGCTTTTCATGAACGGTCATCGTCGCTGCCTGATTCCATCCATACGAACTGCCCACATCTCCATCCATTAAAATCACCTCCAGTCAAACGATGATATGTTTTGCTCTTCCTAAAGGCCTGCTTTCTCTTTTGACAGCCTTCCGAGAACCGGCGTGACAAGACTTCCAATGTAAAGATAGTCTTTCGCTTCAGTCACACTGGTATTTATCGGGTACGCACCGTCCGGGTCCTGCAGATCTTCAAGAACTTTTCCATCACCATCAACAGCAATGATGTGGCCAAAGGGTATGGCTTTAGGGCGGAGGAAATCCGGCATTCTCTGAATGACCTTTCGCATAAACGGTTTCCCCGAAAGTTTATCCACCAGCGCATTTCTCGGCGATACCAGAGCCACCCAGTATCTGCCATTTTCCCCTGTTGAAATATTATCCGGAAAAGAAGGAAGGTTTTCAATCAACGGTTCAGTCTTACCCGCATTGGGCCCGGAAATCCAGTACCGCATCACCCGGTAACTTCCTGTCTCATTCACAAGAACATAGGTCTGATCATGACTCACGGCTACTCCATTGGCAAACGCCAGGCCATCAGCAAGTGTCTTGGTCTGGCTTGTTCCAGAATCATACACCAGAAGTCGTCCATACCCTCCATGATCCATAATATCCAGCAGGCTCGCCGCCATGGTATCCCCTGAGTCTTTCGCACCGTACTTGGTAGATGCGTCTGAAAAATAAATTTTCCCATCCGCTGCCACATCCACATCATCTGCATACCGTATCGGAATTCCATCCGCTTCTGTGGTCAATGTCTTTAATTCTCCCGCCGGCGATATGGACAGAAGTCCGATAAAAGCATCGGCAACGATCAAATTTCCCGAATTGTCAAAATCAATGCCCAGCGGACGGCCTCCGGTCTGAACCCAGTTTTCAGGATTGGATCCATCCGGATTCAGGCGTACAATCCATCCGCCATGCGTGGCCGCATAAATACGCCCCTGCGAATCCAGCGCAATATCTTCAGGCCCTTTATTGTCGCCGATGGAAAATACTTCAATGCCCTTCAGACGCTCATTCGGAGCGAATGGACCTGTATAGCCGGGATTGGGAGGCGCTTCCCACGCAACCGGATCAATGGGAACCGGCCAGGCAATAAAATAAAGGATAAGTGCCGCAATAATCATAATACAGATCAACACTATTTTTTTAATCATACCATCCTCCTTTTTTTATGGTGTTATGAAATAATACATACCAGCATGTTACCCGGAGCGCTCATATGTATATTGATTATCAAACACCCATAACCGGTGTCGTGCGCCGGGCTGATTGGCATCCCGCATATCATACCCGGCATCTCCTTTATACAGGAAGCACACGCCGTCTCGTGTTTGAGAAATCCGTGGATCAAAAATCAGATACGGCTGTTTTGCCAGTGTTGAGAGAGCGGTTTTTATATCCCCAAATTCAGAAATCGCAAGTATCGTGACAAAAGTTGGCGGCGGAAGCTGCATCTCTCCGCCACGATGGGCATCCAGAGCAATCTCCGGACGTATCCAGCAGTATTCCACGATCTCTTTTCCATCAACCCTTACCAAAGCATCTGAAATGCCTGTAGCAAAAAACCACGCCGTAAACCGCTTGGGAAGTCCTTCCGGCGTTGTCCATCGAGACATCAGAATCATGCTTTCCGGCAGGATTTCAACGCCTGCTTCTTCCCGGGTTTCCCGGACAGCAGCATTCCGTGCAGCCATAGCAATATCGTTTTCTTTATCAGTGAAATCGTTTGGATCAACCCTTCCCCCCGGAAAAACCCAGGCACCCCCATGAAAGGATAGGCTGGTATTTCGTCGAAGAAGGAGTATCTCAAAATGATCTCCCGCTTCCTTTAAAAGAACAGCGGTTCCGGAAGGATACGGTGCGTTCACACTTCCTTTCTCAATGGTCATGGATTTCTTTCAACGTTCTGTCAGCCAGACGACTGCCTCGCAGCCTTGTAACTGCAGTTACAATACATACGGCGTCATACTCTCACAGCCATGGTCTGTAACAAGCAGGGTTTGTTCAAATTGAGCGGAAAGCGACCCATCCCTGGTAACAGCGGTCCAATTGTCATCCAGTACTTTTAAATCTTCTCCGCCAAGATTAATCATCGGTTCAATGGTAAATACCATCCCGGGGACCAGTTTGACCCCCTCCCCTTTTCTGCCGTAATGGGGAATCTGGGGCGGTTCATGGAAATTAAATCCAATCCCATGCCCCACAAATTCCCTGACAACAGAGCACCCTTCACCTTCAGCATAGGTTTGAATCACCCAGCCAATATCCCCTACCGTATTTCCCGGCTGAACCATGGACATGCCGCGCTTTAAACACTCTCTGGCAACTGCTACGATCTTTTTCGCATCGCGACCCGGTTTGCCAACATAAAAAGTCTTGCTGGCATCCGCGTAATATCCGTTGAGAATCGGCGTAATATCAATATTAACAATATCTCCCTCATGAAGAATCCGTTCGCCTGGGATACCATGGCAGATCACTTCATTAATAGAAACGCATATACTCTTCGGATATCCCTTGTAATTCAACGGCGCCGGGATCGCATTATTCTTCAGAATAAATTCATGGACAAGGGTATTAATATCATCGGTTTTCAT